>JAJQEA010000224.1 GCA_021201905.1 Clostridia bacterium | reverse complement strand
CGCTATCGACGCCGGCTCCGTAAAAATGGACCAGTATCTTAAAGCGCTCCATGAAGGTGAAGAAGGCTGTCAGAAGCTCCCTTTCAGATTGGCGCGAGTCAGCAAACCACTGTATGAGCCTCCAGCCAAAGCCGTCGTGGTATGTGCAGCCGATCAGGTACAGCTGGGATGTGTTGCCGGAAAAGCCAGTGGTTTCTATATCGAAAAACAGCAGGTCCTTAAGGGGGCCTATGCGGTCCAGAGGATATGTATCGGGTAAATCAACGGGATGCTTAATGGTTATCATGTGTAATCACTCCTTTTTAGCGGGAACCGGATATGAGCTGCGGCCAATTACGGATATTCCCTACGGGTTAGTGTATACTAAAAAATCCGGGAATGCAAGTGTCTGATGGCCGGAGTCTGGTGCGAAACAGAATATTTGTTCGGCAGACTTGCATTGGATTCATGGGTATGATATGATGAAGGGCAGGACATTAGAGCGAGAAAGAACAGGAAGAATATATGATTTCTTATGTAAAAGGGCCTCTCATGGCCATTGAGGAAGACATTATCGTGGTGGAGGCAGGTCATGTGGGCCTGGCCATCCATGTACCTGTCTCCCTGCTTCCGGAGCTGCCGGGAATGGGGAAAGAGGTGACGGTTTATACATATTTTCAGGTAAGGGAGGATGCCATGACCCTCTATGGCTTCCTTCACAGCCAGGACAGGGACATGTTCAGGCAGCTGCTGGGGGTGAACGGCATCGGACCAAAGGGCGCATTGGGAATTCTCTCCGTGCTCCGGCCGGACGATCTGCGCCTGGCCATTGTCAGTGAGGATGTGAAGGCCCTGGCCAAAGCGCCGGGCATTGGCAATAAGACGGCCCAGCGTCTGATTTTGGATTTGAAGGACAAGATATCCATGGACGACGTGCTGGGGAACATGGCTGGCGGGGCCGGCATGGGTGCTGTGGATACAGGCGCATCCGTGGCTGGGCTGGCGGAAGCGGCCAGGGAGGCAGTCCAGGCGCTGGTGGCCCTTGGCTACACCAACACGGAGGCATCCAGGGCGGTGAAGCAGGTGGAGGTCACGGACGGGATGACTTCGGAGGATGTGTTAAAGGCGTCCTTAAAGTATCTGTCCTTCCTGTAAGGATTCTGGCAAAGGTGAAATTGGGATATGCAGAGGTGTAAATGGAACGCAGGATTATAACAACGGAAGTGACGGCGGAAGACGAGCGCATAGAGACCACGCTCCGACCCCAATGTCTCAGGGATTATGTAGGGCAGGAGAAGATTAAGTCCACCCTGAACATCTATATAGAGGCAGCCAAGACCAGAGGGGAGCCTCTGGACCATGTGCTGTTTTACGGCCCGCCGGGACTGGGCAAGACCACGCTGGCCGGTATCATTGCCAATGAGATGGGAACCAATATGAAGGTGACCAGCGGCCCGGCCATTGAAAAGCCGGGAGAGATGGCGGCCATACTGAACAATCTCCAGGAAGGAGATGTGCTTTTTGTGGACGAGATACACCGTCTGAACCGTCAGGTGGAGGAGGTGCTGTACCCGGCCATGGAGGATTTTGCCATCGACATCATGCTGGGAAAGGATTCCACCGCCAGGTCCATACGTCTGGACCTGCCCCATTTTACCCTGGTGGGAGCCACCACCAGGGCAGGACTTCTCACCGCGCCGTTAAGGGACCGGTTCGGAGTGATTCAGAGGCTGGAATTCTATACGCCGGAGGAGCTGAAAATCATTATCCTCCACTCTGCCAGGGTCCTGGGCGTGGAAATCGAAGCAGGGGGAGCCATGGAGCTGGCCAGACGTTCCAGGGGAACCCCAAGGCTGGCCAACCGTCTGTTAAAGAGAGTCAGGGATTTTGCCCAGGTCAAATATGACGGCGTTATTACCCGGGAGGTAACTGATTTTGCCCTGGACATCATGGATGTGGACAAACTGGGACTGGACCAGAACGACAGGAATATCCTGCTGATGATTATAGAAAAATTTTCCGGCGGCCCCGTGGGATTAGACACCCTGGCAGCGGCTCTGGGAGAAGATTCAGGAACCCTGGAGGAGGTATACGAACCATACCTCCTTATGAACGGTCTGATCAACCGCACCCCAAGAGGCCGCACAGCCACCGAAACAGCCTATCACCACCTGGGCTTAGAAATGTAGAAACCGCCTTGTTAAGAAGGCTGGGGGTGTGGTATAATGTCCACGTAGGCAATGAGCAGTGCGAAAAAAGGCATGGGCAGATTGCCGTTGTGCTGGCACAAAAGGAAATCTGCCCATGCCTTTTTTCATAGGGCGAAGCCCGTGAGTGAGATGGAGCGCAGCGGAATCGAACGCGCACTGCGGACCAGGCATGCGCAGCAAACTCGGCCGCGCACACCCGAAGCCGCCGCACAAATCATCAGGACACAAACCAGCAAAGCAGGAAAGCAGGGGAGCAGAATGGATACAAAAAATTACACCCAAGTTTTAATAGACGGAAAAGTATACACACTGGGTGGCAGCGAGGATGAGAGCTATCTCCAGAAAGCTGCCAGCTACGTAAATGAGAAAAACAGCGCCATGAGGAAGGTACCGGGATTCACCAAACAGAGTGCGGATTACCAGATGGTCATGACGGAGTTAAATATAGCAGACGATTATTTCAAAGCCGTGGAATGGGGCGAGGGAATGGAGCGTCAGAAGAATGATATGGAGAAGGAGACCTACAGCTTAAAGCATGAGCTAGTCAGCACACAGATGAAGCTGGAGGCAGTGCTTAAGGATTTGGAGGAGCGCCAGAGGGAGCTGGATCGCCTGAACCGCCGCACCGCCCAGCTGGAAGGTGAATTAAAGGAAGCCAGGGAAAACCTTCAGAATCTCAGAACCAACTCAGCTGCTGAGACAGAAAGTAAAGCCAGAGTGCAGGTAGAGGCAGTGGAGGAGATAAAGGAAACCGTGGAAATAGAGGCCGGCATTGCACGGAGTGCCTCCCGTCCGGAACCTGTTTCCGGTTTTGCTGTCCGGGAAGCATCTCAGCCTGAGACCGCTTCACAGACACCGGATGGGGACGCATCTGCCCGGCAGCCCGTTACCGCTGCATCAGCAGACCAGTCTGAGGAGAAGCAGCCAGCACCGTCTCTGCGGGTGTTAAACCCCGCGTCAGAAGCAGGCAGGGGAATGGCAGCGACTTCCACTCAGGCAGCGGCAACCGCGGCACCATCCGGGGCGCCTGTTACATCACCTGCAGCTTCCCCTCTCACCGGGGGGATGACGGATGAGGAGCTTGCCAGGAAGGCGCTGCAGGCAGCCAGAAAGGCCGGTTCCCACAAAGGTGGAAGAAGATAAGAGGATTACGAGGGGGATGTCTCATGGGGATACGTGAGGCATCTTTTATTTCAGGGTAACAGTTCAGGAAAGGTTGGACAAAATGGAGAAGAGACAGGTAGAGGTACTGGCACCGGCAGGGTCATTTGAAAGTATGAAGGCAGCAGTGGCAGCGGGAGCTGACGCAGTCTATATGGGGG
>JAJQEA010000115.1 GCA_021201905.1 Clostridia bacterium | reverse complement strand
AGACAGTAAGGTGCATGCAGGAGACACGGTAATGTTCGATTTTGGCGGAACCTATAAGGGATATCACGCAGATATGACAAGAACCTGCGCCGTGGGATATGTATCAGATGAATTTAAAGAGGTGTATTCCATTGTGCTGGAAGCTCACATGGCTGCCCTGAAGGCGGCTGTCCCGGGGGCGGCCTGCCGGGATATGGACCAGGCAGGCCGCAGTGTCATTGACCGGGCCGGCTACGGGGCATATTTCACCCACAGGCTGGGCCATGGCATCGGGCTGGACATTCATGAGCCGCCCTTTGCCTCGCTCAACGCCGAAGGTGTATTGGAAACCGGAAATGTAATCTCCAATGAGCCCGGCATTTACCTGCCGGGGAGGTTTGGCATACGCATAGAGGATTTAATCGTGATCACGGAAAAGGGCTGTGAATCCTTGAATACCATGACAAAGGAGCTGATGATTGTTTAACGGATGGAACGGGATAACGGATGGAACGGGATAGGGGATGGTTGGATGAAACAGCCTGTGGGCTTTATTCCCCTCTCTTCCACTTCTTGATTTCCTCCAGTCTGCCCTTTACTGGTTCTTCCGCGCCCTGGTCCGTAGGACGGTAATATTCTCTTCCCTCCAGGGCGTCCGGCAGGCACTGCATCCGGGCTATCTTTTCCTCTGTATCATGGGCATACACATAGCCGTCGCCATAATGCAGGTCCTTCATGAGTCCGGCGGGAGCGTTGCGTATGGTAAGGGGCACCGGCTCCGCCAGCATGTTCTGGGCGTCTGCCTTGGCGGATTCATAGGCCATATAGGCTGAGTTGGATTTAGGCGCCATGGACAGGTAAATTACGGCGTGGCTCAGATGTACATTACATTCGGGCATTCCCAGAAAATGGCAGGCCTGGTAGGCAGACACTGCCAGCGTCAGCGCCTGGCTGTCCGCCATTCCTATGTCCTCACTGGCAAAACGGACCAGCCTGCGGGCCACATACAGAGGGTCCTCCCCGGCTTCCAGCATACGCGCCAGCCAGTATACGGCTGCGTCCGGGTCGGAATTGCGCATGGACTTGTGGAGAGCAGATATAAGGTTGTAGTGTTCTTCCCCTTTCTTATCGTACAGAAGGCTCTTTTTTCCGATGCACTGCTTCAACACATCCTCTGTGACCGTGGTCTTATCCGGACTGATTACCCCGTTTGTCACTGCCATTTCCAGTGTGTTCAGGGCTGTCCTGGCATCCCCATCCGCAAACCCGGCAATCATATGGATCATATGGTCCGTGATTTCCACATTCAGATAGCCCAGTCCTTTCGGGCTTTTAAGCGCGTTCTTTATAAGGCGGGCCAGGTCATCCTCCGTCAATGCCTGGAGCACAAAGACCCTGCACCGTGACAGGAGAGCGCTGTTAATCTCAAAGGAAGGATTCTCTGTGGTGGCCCCAATCAGAATGATGCTTCCCTTTTCAACATAAGGGAGAAATGCATCCTGCTGGGCCTTGTTGAAACGGTGTATCTCGTCCACAAACAAAAGAGTCTTAATTCCCATCCTCCGGCTGTTCTCAGCCTGGGCCATGACCTCCTTGATTTCCTTGATACCGCTGGTGACAGCACTGAAATTAATGAACTGGGCATTGGTCCGCTTTGCAATGATTCCCGCCAAGGTGGTCTTGCCCACGCCGGGAGGTCCCCAGAAAATCATGGACGGAATCTTATCCTGCTCTATGAGCTGGCGCAGCAGCTTCCCCTTTCCCAAAAGATGCTCCTGTCCCACAAATCCGTCCAGGTCATCCGGACGCAGCCTGCTGGCCAGGGGGTTGTATACTTCTCTGTCATCGAATAATGACATCTGTTCCATGACTTTTCCCTCTCCTTTCAGAAATGGTTATGCATGATTATGAATTGGTGTTGGGTTAGTATTGATACTGTGCTGATATTGTGCTGATATTTTAATGATTATTAATAAATTGGATACTTTTATTTTCCATTGAATCTCACTCAAATTTACCATATACGGATAGAAAGCTGGTCATCTTTTGTGGCATCTGAACAGCCATTTATTCAAACAGTCAGCCATTGGAACGATATCATTGTAGATGGTGGATATGATGGATCTGCTGGATATAAAGTATCACCAGTTCTCCTATTGACCCGGGCAATCACATTTTTTATACACTGCCTGAGCTTGTCCTGGTTTTCCCAAAATGAATCCATTAACACATAGAAGGAGGTACTATGAATCTTAGCATATTTTTTGTAATACTCAATGTTGTACTGGGAATTGGTATCGTGTTTGGATTTTTCTTTCTTGCTTATTTTCTTGTAAAAAAGCAGTCAAAAACGGTATTCTGGAAGCCTATTGCGAAATCAGCCGGTTAATATGAATCAACTATCCAGTGGTGACGGATAGGAAAACATATGTATAAAGCATGTCACAGAAAATGTACAAAAAGGAACCTTCAACAGGATGTCCGCATCATTGGCCCCCTTTGTTTCCGGGGACAAACGTATATTACCGGATTGATTTTCACCTAATGGTTATGCCAATCCCTGAAGGTAAAATCCTCATCCATCTCATCATATGCGCATTCCAGCAAATTGGCTCCCCATCCATCCGAAAACTGGAAGGCCATGAACCGCCCCTGCAATGATAAACCTTCCGGAACCATGGTCTTAACCAGCCCGTCAAAGTTGAACATGGGAAACAGTTCTCTAAGCCTTCTTTCCACATCTGTTTTATCCACGGTTCCATTGTTGGGTACGTGGTCAAATTCATCCGCCCATTGGAATACTTCTGCTGTTTCTTTTGAGTATACTTCTGTTACCTGGAACTTCCCTCTGCCTTTGTCCAGGTACTCCGGCACAATCGCTTCTTCGATTTCCCAGAACGGATACCCACTGCCTGTCAAATCGCTGAAAAGGCGATATAATAAACAGTCATTAATCTGCTTTTCATTTTCTCTGATTTCCTTTTCCTTTTGATTGTAGTATGCGGTAAGCCCCCTGGCTATTCCGCCACCGTCTGTAGTCTCAGATTTCAGATAGGGAAACAGTGGCTTGTACCAGAATGAATCCTCATCCTGCAATTCTTTCAAGATCTCTTCTAACGTATCATCAATTGTAATATTCTCGTCCTCAAAATTCTCATTTGTATAGCATCCCGCTATTCCTATGGAAAAGCTGCCTTTAACCAGGAAACGTCTGTCTTTACAGATGATTTCAATCATGTATGCGTTTCTCCTTTTGTTTATATCGCTGTTTTTATTTTGTATATACTCTTAACGGATTCACTGTTAATTGGTTTTCTTTTAGTATACTCTTTTAACTAATGTGTTGCCAATTTTCAATATAATTTTAATTTATGAGGATCTCGCGAGCCTCGACATCGCTAGATAAAGATGCACCATGTTATAAAATAATTTCAACCCACAAGGCTCTCGCGAGCCTCGACCACGACCACCGTCACGAGTTCATCGTTCGCATCAATTTCAACCACCAAGGCTCGCGCGGGCCGAGCCTAGCATAA
>JAJQEA010000427.1 GCA_021201905.1 Clostridia bacterium | reverse complement strand
CCCCCCCCCCCCCCCCCCCCCCCCCCCCCCCCCCCCCCCCCCCCCCCCCCCCCTCTTATCTGAGGCAAATTGCTCCGTTTATGCAGGAAGAAGCAGAGCATTGTTTTGCGTCGGGTGAAAGCATTGCGGATAGAGTATACCTAAGGGAAGGAACTTCCCTTTCCACTGATTTCCTCCCAGTAAAAATAGGAAATTCCATGCCGGGTCTGGTGGTCAGTTTTATGAATGCCACAAGAATACAACAGATGGAGAATCAGATACGACGTCAGATGAGCGATAAAGGATTGACTGCGCGGTATACATTTCAGGACATTGTTCATAAAAGTGATATTATGGATAAGACCATCGAGAATGCCGGAAGATACGCGGGAGTATCCTCTAATGTTCTGTTGGTAGGGGAAACAGGAACCGGAAAGGAGCTTTTTGCACAGAGCATACATAATGCCAGCAAGAGGGCGGGAAATGCTTTTGTGGCAGTTAATTGCGCGGCATTGCCGGAAAGCTTGTTGGAAAGTGAATTATTCGGTTATGTAGAGGGGGCTTTTACAGGCTCAAAAAAAAGGGCGGAAAGATGGGACTCTTTGAGATGGCCCATAAAGGTACGCTGTTTCTGGATGAAATAGCAGAAATTCCTTTGACATTTCAGAGTAAACTGCTTCGTGTGCTGCAGGAATGGGAGGTGCGCCGTGTTGGCGGCAACTCAGTTATATCAGTGGATGTACGAGTTATTGCGGCCACCAATAAAAATCTGCAAAGACAGGTGAGTGAAGGGAAATTCCGGCAGGATCTTCTTTACCGTTTGAATGTTCTTAGATTATACATCCCTCCGCTGCGCAAACGGAGTGAGGATATTCCCCTTCTCTTCCATTACTATCTTCAATATTACAGTAATCAGTTTGGTTATGAGATGCCGATTTTGTCCGAAGGTGCAGAGGAGCTCATTAAACAATATGCCTTCACAGGCAATATCAGGGAACTTAGGAATATAGCCGAGCGGTTGAGCGTGGTTCATAGCGGATTTATGATAACAGAAGAGGAAATGGCTGCAGCACTGGGGTAGGATGACATCGAAATAACGGAGTATTCAGAGCGGCCGGTGACAACGGGTCCTTCCTATATGATGTATGCGGAAGGCAAACGGGAGCAGGAGAAGCAATACATTCAGCGCCTGCTAAGTGAACACGGATATAATAGGAGCGAGACAGCAAGGGCCATGGGAATTGACCGTTCAACTTTATGGAGGAAAATGAAAAAATATGGGTTGCAGTAGTGGTGCGTTGCAAAATTCATCATAAGCAACGAATTATTACTACAATTGGGAAAAAATTAACAAAACACGGAAAAGATGCTCATTTTGACGGATATGAGCATCTTTTTTAATATTATCAGTTAAACAAAAAATTAAGATTATTTGTTGTAAATCAGGTTCATTGTGTACTATTTATATATTTTAAAAAAATAGAGGAAAAAGATTGGGAAGAATATATAATTTGGCACGATTATTGCTTTAAAAAATATAAGAATGATATAAATATGAGACAGGAGGAGAGATTCTTGAATATTGCAGTTTTAATGGGAGTATTTTTTGTATTACTTTTTCTGGGAGTTCCGATTGCATATTCGCTGTGTCTGTCTGCGGTGCTTTATATGGCACTTTTTATGGATGTGCCTATGATAATCATAGGACAGCAGATGCTGAAAGGGGTGGACTCATTTACACTTATGGCCATACCGTTTTTCGTAATCGCAGGCGGACTCATGGAATCTGGCGGTATTTCAAAACGGATTGTGAACTTTGCCAGAACAGTGGTAGGGCACTTGCCGGGAGGACTCGCTATTGTTACGGTAGTAGCCAGCATGATTTTTGCAGCCATGACAGGCGCCGGAGCAGCGACTACAGCGGCGGTTGGGGGAATCATGATTCCATCCATGCAGGAGGAGGGGTATGACGGCGGCTACGCCAGTGCAGTTCAGGCCGTGGGAGGAATATTTGGACCTCTTATTCCTCCAAGTATTCTTATGGTTCTATATGGAGTTGCATCCGGGGAATCTGTTGGGGATATGCTGCTGGCAGGACTGGTACCAGGCCTTTTTCTTGGGGTAATTGTCATAGCGGTAGTAGTATGGCAATGTATTAAAAAGGGATACAAGGGGGTAGGCCATTTCAGCCTGAAGCGGGCGGCGAAATCATTTTTAGACGCTATATGGGCAATACTCGCGCCTGCCATTATTCTAGGCGGCATTTATTCTGGTCTGTTTACACCAACAGAGGCATCTGCCGTTGCTTGTTTCTATTGCCTTATTATTGGTTTGTTCATTTACAGGGAGCTTGATTTCAAATCTCTGGGCAAGGTGGTATTCAAATCGGTCAAGACAGCAGCGGGTATCATGCTGATAGTAGCAGCCACCCAGGCATTTGGATGGGTCCTGACAAGGGCAGGAATACCCCAGATGGTTGCAGAAGGATTTACCTCTGTAATATCAAGCCCAACCGTGTTTATGTTTGCTGTTGTATTGATTCTAATTGTTGCGGGATGTTTCATAGATGCAGTACCGGCATTGCTGATATTTGCTCCCATATTGATTCCTACCGCAACCCAGTATGGAATTTCCTTAATTCATTTTGGTGTGGTTATGGTGATTACCTTATGTATTGGACTGGTAACGCCTCCGGTAGGAATTAACCTGTTTGTGGCATCCTCAGTAGGCGGACAGCCCATTCACAAAATCATACCGCATTTGCCGGTACTTATTGCTTCAATTATAGCAGGAACCATAGCGATTGTGTTAATACCTGGCATCTCAACATTACTGCCAGCGTTAATGAAATAAAACATAGGAGGATTTTATTATGAGAAAGACTGCACTGTATATGTTATTGGCAGCAGCTGTATTAGGTATGGGAGGCTGCGGCAAAGCAAATCAACCTGCTTCTGCTGATAATGGAGGAACAGAAGCAAAAACAGCAGAAGCATCCATTGAACTCAGCGTATTTGCTGGTTCTGTGGCAGAGAACACGCCCACCGGCACCGGGTTAAAGGCTATGGTAGACTATATCAATGAGAATGGCGGCGGGACCCTGAAGGCGACGGATTATTATGATACAGCTTTGGGAGACGCCACATCCATGGTGCAGGGACTTCAGCAGGGGACAATTGATATTGGGGTATCTGGTACCGCTTATTTTTCAGGATTGGTTCCGGAGGTAGAAGTATTCCAGCTTCCGTTCCTGTTTGATAATCTGGAAGAGGCCAGGGCAGCTGTAGACGGGGTTGCTTCGGAAAAAATATTTGAGAAGTTTGCTGAAAAAGGAATCGTGGGATTGGCTTTCTGGGAGAACGGTTTCCGGGAGCTCAGCAATAATGTGAGACCAGTCACGACACCGGCGGATTTAAGTGGAATTAAGATGAGGACTCTGCCTGCAACCGTACAGGTAGAAACATGGAAGGCCTTGGGAGCCCTGCCCACAACCATTGACGCATCTGAATTATATACTGCATTGTAGCAGGGCACAGTCAGTGCGGAGGAGAACCCGCTTCATGAAATTGTATCAAGAAAGTTTTACGAGGTACAGCAGTATATAACACTGACAGATCATGTTTATACCCCGTTCATGATGGGAATCAGCCAAAAAACATGGGATAAATTAAGTGACCAGCAGAAGCAGGTTGTGATGGACGCAGCCAATGTAGGTAAAGAGGCCCAAAGGAAAGCCAACGAGGAAAAGACAATAGAGGCAAAACAGGTGCTGCTGGACAACGGATGTGAGATTGTGGAAAATCCGGATAAAGAAGCATTTAAAGAGATTGCAGTGAGCGCCTGGAAGGTTTTTACAGATGAAAATGGCACTGAGCTTCTGGACATCATCCAAAAGAATTAAAGGGGGCATTACAGAATATGAGAAAAATAACTGACCTCACCCTGCCCATAGTGGAACATTGGCGCTATGGAATCAAGTTTGAACTGGCTACATCCCATGCCAATAAAGACCGCTGGCAGACAACGAAATATAATTTGCAGTCACATTGGTTTACCCATATTGACGCACCTGTCCATCATGACCCGGATGGTAAGAATCTGGACGCATATCCGATCAGCGATTGGTGTATTTCGGACTGTCTGATTCTGGATTTATCATTTGTGGGTGATAATGAGGCGATTACCGCCCAGATGCTGGAAAGGGCAAATGAACCTTTTAAGGATAAACATTATGATGCGATTATAATCCGTTCTGACCGTGGACGAAAGGTGTCTTGGGAGTCTGTGGAGTTTTGGGATAATTCCTGCTGGGTCAGCGCTGACGGAGGAAAGTGGATTAGAGATTATAATCCGAAGGTAGTCGGATTTGACTTTCCGCAGGATTATGAAATACGAAAAATCCGCACTGCAAAACCAGAGGATCCTATAATACAGCCGGTACATGATTTCGTCCTGAAAGAGGGAGGAATATTAATGATTGAATACCTCACTAATTTATGGGAGGTAGGACAGCCAACCTGTCAGCTGATTGCGCTGCCGCTTAACACAAAAAACGCGGATGGCTCCCAGATAAGAGTGATCGCAGTGACAGAACAACCCTAAAGGAGGAATGGGCATGAAGGGTTTGATTTCAAGGCTTGATTCAGGGGTAAAGAGCATATTTGGTTATGTGGGTGTTATAATGATTTTAATTGAGACATATGCTGTTTTTGCCCGCAATGTTCTGAAAGCTCCGGCGCCATGGACGGATGAGACGCTGAAAATGCTGTTTGTATGGTCCATATTTATTTGTTCCAGTCTGGCCTTTATGGGTGATGAGTTAATTGGACTGGACCTTATTCAGGAGAAGATTTCTGATAATAGAAAGGCATATGGAGGTTTAAAAATCCTACAATATGCCCTTGGATTGGTATTTGGAGTTCTGACGACTAACTGGGGGCTTAACATCATTATGATGCAGCTTTCCACAAATGAAAAAACAGCAGTGGTTAAATATCCTTTATGGATAATCAACATGGGTTTTCTGATAGGAAGTGTGCTGCTGGTTATATTTGCCTTATGGAAAATATACGATTGCAGGAAATACTTTAGGAAGGAAGCCATTAAAACAGAATAAGGCGGATAAAAACGGGCGGCCGGCAAAGGCTGCCCGTTTTTATCCGCTCTATATCCGCACCAAATGATACTTTACCTGATTCGCCGTCAGCAGCTGCGCTTCCCTCTGATGGCAGGTAAACACAATAATCTGATTATCATACGCCTTCACAAGCCATTTTAAGGCTGTTTTCAGGCGTTCATCGTCATACAGCACAAAGCTGTCGTCAAAAATAAGGGGCATGGTATCCCTTCTGCCGTTCTGGACCAGCTTGGCGGCAGCCAGGCGCAGGGCCAGATAAATCTGGTCCATGGTGCCGCTGCTGACCTGCTCTATGGGAACCAGCTTGGATGGCGTGTTCATGAATACATCCAGATTCTCGTCAATGCTCATGCTGGTGTAAATTCCGCCGGTGATGCCGGATATGAGGTCAGAGGCCTCCCTGTTCAGGTATAATCCGAAGGAGTCGCGGATAGAGGTGGACAGAGTGGTCATAGTGTCCTGGGCCAGATCGATGGCGTCCAGTTCCTCCTGAATGCGCTCGTTTTCCGTGAGCACATGTTTCAGAGCCTCGGCTCTTGTCTTGCAGTCAGCCAGATGTTCCAGCTTTTGCTCCAGTTCCCACTGGATACGCTGCTGCTGCTCTATTTCCCCGGAAAACTGGTCCTCGCTGGACTGGAGCTTTGCAATCTCTTCTGATAACTGCACCAGGGTCTGTTCCGACTGTTCTACGGCCTTGCTGAGCCGGAGGAACTCCGCCATCCGCCCCTCCAATGCATTCATGGCATCCTGGGAAATGCTGGAGTCACCCAGGTGGCGGGCGAATATTTCCTGGAGAAGACGGGTGCTGGTGTTAAACTCCTTTCGGAACCTGCGGTTCTTGCCCAGCTTAAGGATGCCGGTTATGCATGCGGCCAGGGCAATGGCCCCGGATATCCCTGCCGCGGCCGTAAGGTGAAGCGGAAGATGCACAAGGGAGCGCACCATATCCGGCGCCGCAAGGCACAGCCCGGCGGCTCCTGCAAAGGCCAGGGTGATGAGAAACATGAATACGGCGCAGACAGTCCTGGATTTCTTACTGCATGCAGCCAGGGTGTTCTGGTATTCGCCGTAAAGCTTTCTGGTGTCCTCCATGTACTTCTGCACGGATTCCTGATCTGTAAACTGGCTGTTTAAAAGAATCTGCCGTCCTTTGGCGGACTTTTCAAGCAATCCTTCCTTTTCCTTCTGACAGCTGTCCAGCTGTCTCCTGATTTCATTCTTCTTGTTGCGGTACTCAATTAACTGGTTGGCATACTGGGGCGCGGATATCTCCTGCTCCGTCTTGCGTATATCCCCCAAAAGGGCGGTATAACTGCGTGCAGCCTCAGGAACCATCTGGTTTTCCAGCTCCCGCCTCTGGCTTTTTAAGTATGCGGTGGCTTTGGTTATATTCAGGGCAATGCTGCCGGAGGTATTGAGGTTGGCGATGTAATTGCGCAGCTCAGCCACCATGCCACCGTCCGTGGCGCATTTTAACTGGCCGATGCTGATGGTGTTGTCATAGGCTGTTTCCGACAGGCCGCAGCGCAGCTGGTCCAGGAGAGCCCTGGTGGGTTCCGCCTCCCTGCCCTGAGTTTCATTGACAATGGTCAGCTCCTTGTTCTGCTTCTGAAATCTTCTCTGGATACGGTATATCTGGCCTTCGCTCTCCAGCCGCATCCATCCCTCGTAGGTGCCACTTCCCTTCCAGGGCTCGTATTTGCTGTAGACATCATTTCTGGCTGCCCGGCCCCTCTGTTTCTCAATGCCAAAGAGCATTCCCCTGATAAAGGTGTGCAGGGTGGATTTGCCGGCCTCGTTTTTGCCGTACACTACATTCAGCCCGTCCTTAAAGGAAATATCCAGGTCGTGGAACTTACCGAAGCCCTCGATGTGCAGACTTAATATCTTCATGGGTTCAGCTCCTTTCATCGGTGGTATGAAGAAGGGCGTTTACCCCGTAGTACAGGGCTTTCTTCTCCACCGGGCTCATATCTTCTTTTTGAAGGGCCTGGATATAGAATCCAATCATATCGCTGGAATGCTCGGCAAACAGTGCTGAAAAATCATACTGAGGCTCAGAATCATCAATGATTTCCGCAATCCTATATCTGGCTGTGAGCTGCTCCAGGTCAAATTCAATGTCAGGGTCCCTCATGCCCCTGATTCGGAACCGGTAAATATGTTGGGAACCCCGGTTTTCAATCTCATTTGATATGCGGTCGCACAGCTCTCCGTTGGTGGTGTCCTTGGACACATTCACAGCCAGTGGTATGTACTGGAGACTGGCAGCAGGAATAAACTGAAGGTTTATCAGTTTCCTGGTGACAGGATGAATCTCTCCCGCATAAAAGCCATGGGAACCGGTCTCGGTCAGGTCCAGAGGTTCGGGAGAGCCGCAGTAAGCAATCTTTCCGTCCGCCAGGACATGAGGTTTGTGGATATGTCCCAGGGCAATGTAGGAAAATGGGGACAGCTCCAGGCTGTTGAAGTTTATGGGCAGGTGGGCGGCGTCGCCGCCGTGGGCCATGAGGATTTGAATGCGGCTGTTTAAAGGAACCTGTATATCCTCCAGCAGGGGCGTCTTGATTTCAGCCGTGTGATAGCTGAAACCATGGACTTCCGTGTTAATGTCCTCAAAGTAGACAGAGGTCAGATCTTCATCCATAATGAAGGTCACGTTGGGGCTCCAGGTAAAGCTTAACAGGGCAGAATTCTCCCTGATGCGGTCATGGTTGCCTGCTATCAGGATGACCTTTACGGCTGGAATGGTGGAGAAGAGATAATTAACCTCCTTAAGGTCTTTCATCAGCGGCTGCCTGTGAAACAGGTCTCCGCTGATGAATAAGCAGTCCACATCCATCTCTTTTGTCTTTTCAATGATTATCCGGAAGGTATCTTTGATGGCCTGGGCGCGTTCCTTGCCCCAGGGCTTGTTGGCATCGGGACACATACCCCAGTGGATATCCCCGGTGTGGATGAATTTCATGTCTGCCTCCTGTCAAATGTTGGGGTCTTTATAATTCGCAGTTGTTTACTGTTCTCGGGAATGGGATTACGTCGCGGATGTTGGACATTCCGGTCAGATACATGACGCAGCGCTCAAAACCAAGGCCGAAGCCCGCGTGGCGTGTGGAGCCGTATTTTCTTAAATCCAGATAGAAGTCGTAGTCCTCCTTCTTAAGGCCCAGCTCGTCCATCCTGGCTGTCAGCCTGCCGTAATCATCCTCTCTCTGGCTGCCGCCGATGATCTCGCCGATACCGGGAACCAGACAGTCTACGGCTGCCACGGTTTTGTTGTCAGGATTCATCTTCATATAGAAGGCTTTGATTTCCTTCGGATAATCGGTTACGAATACAGGCTTCTTAAATACCTGCTCTGTCAGATAGCGCTCATGCTCTGTCTGCAGGTCGCAGCCCCAGGATACCTTATAGTCAAATTCATCGTTGTGCTCTTCCAGTATCTTCACGGCTTCGGTGTAGGTAACCCGGCCAAACTCGGAATTTAACACATTGTGGAGACGGTCCAGAAGACCCTTGTCCACAAACTGGTTGAAGAAGTTCATTTCCTCAGGCGCATGCTCCAGAACAAAGCGGATGATATATTTAAGCATGCCTTCTGCCAGGCACATGTCATCATCCAGGTCGGCAAAGGCCATCTCCGGTTCAATCATCCAGAACTCAGCCGCGTGGCGGGTGGTATTGGAATTCTCCGCGCGGAAGGTGGGGCCGAAGGTATATACGTTGCGAAAGGCCATGGCATATGTCTCAGCGTTCAGCTGTCCGCTTACGGTCAGGTTGGTGGCCTTGCCGAAGAAGTCCTGGCTGAAATCCACCTTGCCGTCCTCTGTCTTTGGGATATTGTTTAAATCCATGGTGGTTACCTGGAACATTTCCCCGGCGCCCTCGCAGTCACTGCCGGTAATCAGGGGCGTGTGAACATAGACAAAATCCCTCTCCTGGAAATACTGGTGAATGGCGTACGCAATTAAGGAGCGCACACGGAATACGGCCTGGAAGGTATTGGTCCTGGGGCGCAGATGGGAGATGATGCGCAGGAACTCCAGGGAGTGGCGCTTCTTCTGAAGAGGATAATCCGGTGAGGAGGTTCCCTCCACAGTGACCTCGGAGGCCTGAATCTCAAAGGGCTGCTTGGCCTGGGGAGTGCTCACCAGGGTTCCCCTGACAAGTATGGCTGTTCCCACACTTAATTTGGAAACCTCCGCGAAGTTGGGAAGGGTATCGTGGTAGACAATCTGCAATGTTTCAAAAAAACTTCCGTCACTGACAACAATGAAGCCAAATGCCTTGGAATCACGCAGGCTGCGAACCCAGCCTCCCACATTTATCTCCTTGCCCAGATGTTCCTCCGGATGTTTGTAAAGTTCTCTTACGGTAATCAGATCCATGACTGATATTCTCCTTTTCTCTTATCTATATATTCAGTATCCCCAATTCCCCTGGAAATGGATGGTAACTACATATACGTGATTATATGATATTTCCCGCCATGTTTCAAGGCTTAACTTTCCCCCGGAGCCAGGTGTGAAGCCTGTGTTTTCAATATAATTACATTACCATGATGTTTGGGCGGGGAAAAATCCCCGTAAGGGACGTTACTTAACTGCGGCGGATTTTGCCAGATGCCCCCCCCGGAATATTGTGTTCCAGAAATTGGAATGCACCGGGTACAGATTATCTGATATTATGTTTATAGCTGTTTTTGACAAAAATGTCCGTGAATATACAGCCTGCGAGGGGGACTTATTTAGTGGTAAAATTTGGAAACAGGTACAAGATATAGATAAATCAACACCAAATGGTTAAAAACGGAAAAAATGTCGGAAAAATGCACAAAAACGATAAAATAAATTTAAAAATTTATGTACTATTTACGAAGTTTGTGGTATAATTAAAATTACAAAAATTTTAACAGCAAGAGGTGATAACGTGATTAAAAAAGAAATGATAGCTATGCTATTAGCAGGCGGACAGGGAAGCCGCCTTGGCGTGCTAACACAAAAAGTAGCCAAGCCGGCCGTATCTTTTGGGGGGAAGTACCGAATCATTGATTTTCCGCTGAGCAACTGTATCAATTCCGGAGTTGACACAGTCGGAGTATTGACACAGTATCAGCCATTACGTTTAAATTCTCATATTGGAATTGGAGTACCATGGGATTTAGACCGAAACGTTGGTGGCGTATCCATTTTACCTCCGTACGAGCGCAGCAAAGGCAGTGATTGGTACACAGGAACTGCCAATGCCATTTATCAGAACCTGGAGTATATGGAATCTTATAATCCGGAATATGTTCTGATTCTATCCGGCGACCATATTTACAAGATGGATTATGAGGTAATGCTGGATTATCACAAAGCCAATAATGCAGATATCACCATTGCTGCCATGCCAGTGCCCATCGAGGAGGCCAGCCGTTTCGGCATCCTGATTACGGACGAGTCTAACCGCATCACGGAATTTGAGGAGAAGCCTCCTGTTCCCAGAAGCAACTTAGCATCCATGGGTATCTACATATTCAGCTGGCCTGTATTAAAGGAAGCTCTGATTAAGATGAAGGAAGAGTCGGGATGTGACTTCGGCAAACACATTATTCCATACTGCCACGCAAGGGGCGACAGGATATTCGCATATGAATATAATGGGTACTGGAAGGATGTAGGTACGCTGGGCTCCTACTGGGAGGCCAACATGGAACTCATTGATATCATTCCTGAGTTCAACCTGTATGAGGAATACTGGAAGATTTACACCAAGAATGATGTGATTCCGCCCCAGTTTATTTCCAATGAGGCAAATATTGAGCGAAGCATTATCGGTGAGGGAACCGAGATTTACGGCGAGGTGATGAACTCCGTCATCGGAGCAGGCGTTACCGTTGCCAAGGGAGCTGTGGTGAAGGATTCCATTATAATGCAGGGAACCGTCATCGGAGCAGGTACCGTTGTGAACAAGGCCATCATTGCTGAGAATGTAAGGATTGGCTCTGGCGTGGAACTGGGTACAGGAGAGTACGCGCCCAGTACATATGACCCCAAGGTATATCAGTTCGATCTGGTGACCATTGGTGAGAATTCTGTGATTCCTGACGGGGTTAAGGTAGGCAAGAACACTGCCATAGCAGGCGAGACAACCGTGGGCGATTATCCTGACGGATTACTGGCTGGCGGAAATTACATTATAAAGGCAGGTGGCGTAAAATGAGAGCAATCGGTATCGTATTAGCAGGTGGTAACAGCAAGAGGATGCGGGAACTTTCTAATAAGAGGGCAGTGGCTGCCATGCTGGTTGCAGGAAGCTACCGCAGCATTGACTTTGCACTCAGCAACATGACAAACTCCCACATCCAGAACGTGGCAGTTTTTACACAGTATAATTCCAGGTCCCTGAACCTGCACTTAAGTTCCTCCAAGTGGTGGGATTTCGGACGTAAACAGGGCGGACTCTTTGTATTCACCCCATCCATCACACCGGAGAACGGCGACTGGTACAGGGGAACAGCGGACGCATTATACCAGAACCTTACATTCTTAAAGAACAGCCATGAGCCATATGTGGTCATAGCGGCAGGCGACGGCGTATACAAGCTGGATTATAATAAGGTGCTGGAGTATCACATTGAGAAAAAGGCAGACATCACCGTTGTCTGCAAGGACATGGAGGAGGGCACGGATGTGACCCGGTTCGGCTGCGTGAAGCTGAATGATGACGGCCGTATCACGGACTTCGAGGAGAAGCCCATGGCGTCTGACGCCACCACCATTTCCTGCGGCATCTATGTTATCCGCAGAAGGCAACTCATTGAACTGCTGGAGCGCTGCGCGGCAGAAGACAGGTATGACCTGGTCAATGACATACTGGTGCGCTATAAAAATCTTAAGAGAATTTATGCTTATAAGCTGGACGGCTACTGGAGCAATATTGCTTCCGTGGATTCCTATTATAAGACAAATATGGATTTCCTCAAACCTGAGGTGAGGGATTACTTCTTCAAGCAGTATCCTGATGTATACACCAAGATCGACGATCTTCCTCCTGCCAAGTACAACCCTGGCGCTCTGGTCAGAAACAGCCTGATATCCAGCGGATGTATCCTGAATGGTACAGTTGAAAACTCCATTCTCTTTAAAAAGGCATACGTGGGCAACAATTGTGTGATAAAGAATTCCATTATTTTAAATGATGTTTATATTGGCGACAACACGGTGATTGAGAACTGCATCGTAGAGAGCAGGGATACCATCCGTGCCAACACCACACACATCGGCACACCGGAGAACATCAAAATCGTTGTGGAGAAAAACGAAAGGTATACATTATAATACGCACATAGCCCCGCACATGGCACGGGGAACGCAGAGCGGGGGACCGGCGGGATAAGACGGAAGGGGTAGAAAACATGCAGGTTACAGACGTGAGAGTGAGACGTGTTGAGAAGGAAGGCAAGATGAAAGCAATTGTTTCCATCACACTGGACAACGAATTCGTCATTCATGACATCAAGGTAATTGAGGGGGAGAAGGGTTTATTCATAGCCATGCCAAGCCGCAAGGCAGCGGATGGAGAGTACCGCAATATTGCTCATCCTATTAACTCCAACACAAGGGATATGATTCAGACCATCATTCTGAATAAGTATGAGACAACCTTGCTGGAGAACGAGGCGGCAGAGGACGCAATGGCATAAAATACAGACAGAATAATGAATGGGAGCTGTTTACCGGATAACGGGAAGTTAACCGGGGCGGCTCCTGTTTTTGTGTGGAAAAAACAAAAAACGTTTGGAGTCCCCTCAAAATATGGGGAATCCAAACGTTTTAGCATTGTAAAAACGGTTGCACAGGATTTTATACTTCCATCTGCCTTAATATACTCCTTGCCAGGCTTATACCATTTGCGGATGCCTGCTGCAGCCCTCTGGTGACGGATGCGCCGTCCCCGATGGCCCGCAGTCCCCTGATGCTGGTTTCAAAGTCGGTATTGACCACTACTTTATTGGAGTAGAACTTGACCTCGACGCCGTAGAGAAGAGTCTCGTCGCTGGCAATACCGGGGGTTACCTTATCCAGGGCCAGAAGCATTTCCCTGATATCCGTCATGATGCGGTGGGGAAATACCAGGGACAGGTCTCCCGGCACAGCGTCCTTCAGAGTGGGAATCAGGTTGTTGCGGCAAAGACGTTCCTCTGTGGTCCGGCGTCCTCTCTGGAAATCACCGAAGGTCTGAACCATGATTCTGCCTCCGCAGAGCATGTTGGAGAGCTGGGCAATGTGCTTGCCGTACTCAATGGGCTCGTTGAAGGGCTTGGTAAAGTTCTTGCTCACCAGAAGGGCAAAGTTAGTATTATTTGTCTTATACTCCTGGGACTTGTACGCATGGCCGTTTACCACCGCAAGGCCGTTCTCGTAGTATTCTGTGGCCACCTCCCCGGAAGGATTGGTACAGAAGGTACGGACCTTGTCGTCAAAGGTGGGGGTATAGTATACCAGCTTGGCTTCATACAGGTTCTCGTTTAAGAACTTCATGACCTCATCCCGGACTTCCACGCGCACGCCTATGTCCACAGTGCCTACCTGGGTCTGGATTCCATGGTCTCCGCAGATGTGTGAGAACCAGTCAGAACCCTCCCGTCCAATGGCGGAAACCACCTCGGGCGCATAGTAAGTCTCATCCTTGTCCGTGATGATACCCTTTACGGTATCGCCCTCAATGATGATGTCCCTGACCATGGTGTTGAATTCCATGGTAACGCCCTGGGCCAGAAGGTGCTCCTGAAACCGGGTATAAATCTTATACCCTTCCTCTGTTCCCAGATGGCGGATGGGGCATTCAATCAGCTTTAAGTTGGCGCCGATGGCTTTGCGGCGTATTTCCTCTATCTCCTTTTGCTTGTCCATGCCGTATACACTGGTGTCAGCGCCGAATTTTAAGTAGATGTTATCGGATTCCTTTAGGAGTTCGACTGTTTTGTCATATCCCAGGATTTCCGGAAGATTGCCGCCCACATCAGGGGACAGGGACAGCTTGCCGTCGGAAAATGCGCCTGCGCCCGCAAAGCCTGTGGTGATGGAGCAGGGCTTGCAGCCCACACATACCTTGGTGGTACGCTTTGGACAGACTCTCTTTTCGATGGGCCGTCCTTTTTCCACCATGAGGATTTTCATGTCGGGCTTCTTCTGGATTAATTCATAGGCACAGAAGATGCCGGAGGGGCCTGCGCCGATAATGATTACGTCGTAATTTGTGGTTGGATTCATAGGGAAACTCCTTTCTTTCACTGCCTGATTTGTCTGGTTTCATGGCACAAAAAAACCAGTATGCAAAATAGAAGCATGTAGTCAACTATTCCGGTAGCTGGTAGAAACGTTCATCCAATCATGAACTTATACAGGCATCACAACGGTTATAGTTTAGCATAGTATGTGATGTTATGCAAGGGCGGAACACCTTAAGAAAAACCAATCAGACCTTTAGAAAAAATTTCATAAATAGTCAGAGAATAGTCACGGTATATTAAGGCAAATTCAAAGATTATTGTATTCTCTTATGATATGATACATATATGAGATAAGATGATTCCACAATACATGATTCAGAAGAGAAAGCGGGTGAAAGGATGAAGGTGCGTACAGGTATCAAGTGGGCGGCAGCCGTAATGCTTACAGTGGTTCTGTGTTTCAGCGTGACAGTGGCTGTGAAGGGTTACGGAATGTACCGGGAGGCCATGGACCGTGTGAGCCTTGAAGATAAGGTGGCGTCCATACGTGCCAAGGAAAACTACACCACCTTTGACCAGCTTCCTGAGATTTATGTGGACGCAGTACTGTCCGTGGAGGACCACAGGTTCTATAACCATCCGGGAATCGACGTGATAGCCATTGGAAGGGCTGTATTCAATGATATAAAAGCAGGAGCCTTTGTGGAAAGCGGAAGCACGGTGACACAGCAGCTGGCCAAGAACATGTATTTCAGCCAGGAAAAGGAGCTGGTCCGCAAGGTGGCGGAGGTTCTGGTGGCATTTGATTTAGAGAGGAACTACAGCAAGAATGAGATTCTGGAGCTGTATGTGAATACCATTTATTATGGGAACGGATATTACTGTGTGAAGGATGCAAGCAATGGCTATTTCGGCAAGGAACCTGAGGACATGACGGATTATGAGAGCACATTGTTAGCCGGGATTCCCAACGCCCCATCCTGCTA
This sequence comes from Clostridia bacterium, assembly GCA_021201905.1. Taxonomy (GTDB): domain Bacteria; phylum Bacillota; class Clostridia; order Lachnospirales; family Lachnospiraceae; genus Enterocloster. The sequence continues at coordinate 14,994 of JAJQEA010000427.1, read as the reverse complement.
TGCGCCCACGGTGAGCCAGGAGCTGGCGGCCAAACGCCAGCAGCAGGTTCTGGACCGGCTGGTGAAATGCGGATATTTTACAGAGGAGCGGGCTTTGGAAACCATGGCGGTTGGAAGCAGCCGGTGATGACGGGAATACGGCAGCCGGTAATGACAGGAATAGGATTGGCAGATGGAGGAAAGATAGAGGAAAGAACCCTCCATCTGCTTTACTTTTCAGGCGTAATCTGATAGAATGATGGAACGGAAAAAAGCGTTAGATACCCCATGTGGTCTGTATCTAACGCTTTAAGGCGTGTTGTAAATATCAGGAAGATATTGGAAAATACGGGCAAATTATAAAATCTGGAAGGCAAAGTGACGGAAAATGAGCGGAATATGGGAGAGAATAAAAGAACGGCTGGGATTTGGCAGGAAGACAGAAGGCGGTAAGGAGGATGACAAGGTAATGTACATCATTGCGGGTTTGGGCAATCCCACCAGGGAGTATGAAAAGACGAGACATAATGTGGGCTTTGAGGTCATAGATGTGCTGGCAGACCGCCTGGGCACCACGGTGGAGGAGAAAAAGTTTAAGGGATGTTACGGAAGAGGAATCATCGGCGGGGAGAAGGTGCTGCTTTTAAAGCCCCAGACCTTCATGAACCTGAGCGGCGAGAGCGTAAGGGCGGCGGCTGATTTCTACAAAGTGGACCCGGAACATATTATTATTGTATATGATGATATCAGCCTGGATGTGGGGCAGCTGCGAATCCGGAAAAAGGGCAGCGCGGGAGGCCATAACGGGATTAAAAACATCATTTCCCATCTGGGGACCCAGGAGTTTCCGCGCATTAAGGTGGGAGTGGGCGATAAACCTAAGAAAATGGACCTGGCTGACTATGCGCTGAGCCGGTTCTCCAGGGAGGACAGGGCTGTCATGGAGGATGCGTTTAAGGAAGCGGCCGGGGCAGTGGAGGTGATGATTACGCAGGGCGCTGACGCGGCAATGAATCAGTTTAACGGCCATAAGGGCTGATAAGGGGTGCAGGGATAAAATGGAAAATCCATTATTGGAATTACAGGAGTATGAGAATCTGGTTCAGGCGCTGAAATCCGGAAAGGGACCGCTGCAGGTAACGGGGACCCTGGATTCACAGAAGGTACATCTGATGTACGAGCTGGGGGAGGCAAGCGCATTTGCCTGGAAGCTGGTGGTGACGTATGACGACACCAGGGCTAAGGAAATCTACGATGATTTCCGCAGCTTTACCAGCCAGGTGTGGCTGTATCCCGCCAAGGACCTGCTGTTTTACAGCGCGGACATTCATGGAAACCTGATGACCAGACAGCGGATTGCTGTGCTGCGCCACCTTATGGAGGACAGGGAGGGCGTTGTGGTCACCACCATGGACGGCCTTATGGACCACCTGCTGCCCCTCAAATATCTGAAGGAGCAGTCCATCACGGTGGAGAGCGGGCAGGTGATTGATTTGGATGCCTGGAAGAAACGCCTGGTTGCCATGGGCTATGAGAGGATGGCCCAGGTAGACGGTATGGGGCAGTTCTCCATCCGGGGCGGAATCGTGGATATATTCCCGCTGACCGAGGAAGTGCCGGTGCGTATTGAGCTGTGGGATGATGAGGTGGACTCTATCCGCACCTTTGATCTGGAGAGCCAGCGCTCGGTGGAGCAGTTAGACAGCATCACCATTTATCCGGCAGCGGAGGTGGTGCTCTCAGGGGACCAGCTGGCAGCCGGAATCAGAAGACTGGAAAAGGAAGAAAAGACATATGAGAAGGCGTTAAGGGAGCAGCATAAGCCGGAGGAGGCCCACAGAATCCACACCATCATCGAGGAGCTGAGAAACGGACTGGATGAGGGATGGAGAATTGGGGGGCTGGACGCCTATATCCGGTATTTCTGCCCTGATACGGTTTCCTTCCTGGAATATTTCCCCCAGGGTGAGAGCGTGGTTTACCTGGATGAGCCTGCCAGATTAAAGGAAAAGGGCGAGACCGTGGAGCTGGAATTCAGGGAAAGCATGGTGCACAGGCTGGAGAAGGGGTATCTGCTGCCGGGCCAGACCGAGCTTCTCTATCCTGCGGCCGAGGTCCTGGCCAGGATGCAGAAGCCCTTTGCGGTTATGCTTACGGGGCTGGACCAGAAGCTTCCGGGCATGAAGGTGAATCAGAAATTCAGTATAGATGTTAAAAATGTAAACTCATACCAGAACAGCTTCGAGATGCTCATCAAGGACCTGACCAGGTGGAAGAAGGAAGGCTACAGGGTTATCCTGCTGTCTGCGTCCAGGACCAGGGCCAGCAGGCTTGCCAGCGACTTGAGGGAATATGACCTGAGGGCCTATTGCCCGGATGTGCGGGAGACGGATAACGGGACCGGGGAAGGAGACAATACCGGCAGCCCGGATTCCGGGAATCCGGTTACTGTAAATACCGCTGTCCGCAAGGTACGGCCGGGAGAGATACTGGTTACCTACGGCAATCTCCACCGGGGATTTGAATATCCTCTTTTGAAGTTTGTATTCATCACAGAAGGCGATATGTTCGGCGTGGAGAAGAAAAGAAAGCGCCGTAAAAAGACAAATTACCAGGGCAAGGCCATACAGAGCTTTACCGAGCTGTCGGTGGGGGATTATGTGGTCCATGAGGAGCACGGCCTGGGTATATATAAGGGCATCGAGAAGGTTGAGCGGGATAAGGTCATCAAGGACTATATCAAGATTGAGTATGGTGACGGGGGCAATCTGTATCTGCCGGCCACACGTCTGGAAAGCATCCAGAAATACGCGGGGGCAGAGGCCAAGAAACCCAAGCTTAACAAGCTGGGAGGAGCTGAGTGGAATAAGACCAAGACCAGGGTCCGGGGAGCTGTCCAGGAGATTGCCAAGGATTTGGTGAAGCTCTACGCGGCGTGCCAGGAGAAGGCCGGATTCCAGTACGGCACGGATACGGTGTGGCAGAGGGAATTTGAGGAACTGTTCCCCTACGATGAGACAGATGACCAGATGGATGCCATTGACGCGGTGAAGAAGGATATGGAGAGCAGGCGGATCATGGACCGGCTGATTTGCGGCGATGTGGGGTACGGCAAGACGGAGGTGGCCCTGAGGGCGGCATTTAAGGCGGTCCAGGACAGCAAGCAGGTGGTGTATTTGGTGCCCACCACCATTTTAGCCCAGCAGCATTACAATACATTCGTGCAGCGGATGAAGGATTTTCCGGTGCGGGTGGATATGCTGAGCAGATTCTGTACGCCGGCCAGGCAGAAAAGGACCCTGGAGGACCTGCGCAAGGGAATGGTGGACATTGTAATCGGCACCCACCGGGTTTTGTCCAAGGATATGCAGTTTAAGGACCTGGGACTTCTGATTATTGACGAGGAGCAGCGGTTTGGCGTTGCCCATAAGGAAAAGATCAAGTACCTGAAGGAAAATGTGGATGTGCTCACCCTGACAGCCACGCCCATTCCCAGGACCCTTCACATGAGCCTGGCAGGCATAAGGGACATGAGTGTGCTGGAGGAGCCTCCGGTGGACAGGACTCCCATCCAGACCTATGTGATGGAATACAATGAGGAGATGGTGCGTGAGGCAATCAACCGTGAGCTGGCCAGGAACGGCCAGGTGTATTATGTATACAATCACGTGATGGATATTGATGAGGTGGCGGGCCGCGTACAGGCTCTTGTGCCGGATGCTGTGGTCACATTTGCCCACGGCCAGATGCGGGAGCATGAGCTGGAACGGATTATGGCGGATTTCATCAACGGGGAGATCGACGTGCTGGTATCCACCACGATTATTGAGACCGGTCTGGATATCCCCAATGCCAATACCATGATTATCCACGACGCGGACCGCATGGGGCTGTCCCAGCTGTATCAGCTGAGAGGCCGGGTAGGACGTTCCAACAGGACCTCCTATGCCTTTCTCATGTATAAGAGGGATAAGCTTTTGAGGGAGGAGGCTGAGAAGCGCCTCCAGGCCATCCGGGAATTTACGGAGCTGGGATCCGGCATCAAGATTGCCATGCGGGACCTGGAAATCCGGGGCGCGGGCAATGTGCTGGGGGCAGAACAGCACGGCCATATGGAAGCCGTGGGATATGATTTGTACTGCAAAATGCTGAACCAGGCCGTGCTGGCCCTCAAGGGGGAGACATTGGAGGAGGATTCCTATGAGACTGTTGTGGAATGCGACATCGATGCATACATTCCCGGACATTATATCAAGAATGAATACCAGAAGCTGGATATCTATAAGCGTATCTCCGCCATTGAGACAGAGGAGGAGTACATGGATATGCAGGATGAGCTTATGGACCGCTTTGGCGATATACCGCGCAGTGTGGAGAACCTGCTTAAGATAGCGGCCATCAGGGCTCTGGCCCACCGGGCCTATGTGACGGAGGTGGTGATTAACCGCCAGGAGGTAAGGCTCACCATGTATCAGAAGGCAAAACTCCAGGTGGAGAAGATTCCGGACCTGGTGAGGTCCTACAAGGGAGATTTAAAACTGGTGCCCGGGGATGTGCCCTCCTTCCACTACATTGACAGGAGGAATAAGAACCAGGACAGCCTTGAAATGATGGGGAAGGCGGAGGCGATTCTGAAGGATATGTGCGGGATACGCATATAGAAGGGCCGTCTTTTATTCGGCCCGTTCCTCCTCTTTGATTTCCCAGTGAATCAGGAAAGTGAGGGCGGCCCTCAGCGCAATGATTCCGGCCACAATTCCGATTTCCTTCCACTCGCGGACCACAACCGTGCGCAGGATTTCGCTTCCCATCTTGAATTCCAGTCCCATGGCCAGGCCCTTTGCCAGATAAATCTTGGTGTCGGGGGACCTGCGGAGGAATTTAAGGAAACTTGTAAGACCTGAGTATATAATGATGCCCACGCCGATAAATTCAAAAATAATGATTGCGGTGTTTGCTACCAGAGACAGCAGCCATTCCAAATGTTCCATGGGTTTGTTCCCTTTCTTTTACTTGTTGACCGGCACCTGAATGGATTTTACCTTTACACCGTCCACCTTTCCCAGGTCTCCTGCAAAGGAGCTGATTTGGTTCTGGGTTCCGTGCAGAACCACGCTGATGACGGAGACACCGTAATCCCGGCAGGGAACACCCAGGCGGGCAATAATCAGACTGGACTGAAGGTGGAATTTTTCATTCACCGTTGCCACGGAGTCGGGATTGCTGATAATGCAGCTGATGACAGCCAGACGGTCTTCCATAAAGTATGTCCTCCCTTATTGTTTTTTACCCGGCTGGCTTCTGCCGCAGCCAGATTACATGCTTTTGGGCCGGCCGGAGTTATCTGTGGTTATGATATCACGGGCATCGGTCTTTCGTAAAGCCCAAACAAAGCACAGTACAAGATAATTTTTTAACCCTTGCTTTTTCCCTCCGGCTGGAATATGATGGTAGTAACTAAATAGAACCTTTCTCTGATGCGAAGTAACCCTGAGATAAAGAGAGAGCGGAACTGTCCCGGCTGTGCGGGAACTGGTTTGTGTGGTTTGACAGTGTGTGCCGTGTGCCGGCATGGCTGGCATAAGCCGCCATATGTGCCTGCTGGTGAAGCCGTGGTATGCGGATGATATCCTCTCTCTGAATTTCAGAGAGAGGTTTTTTTGTATCTCAGAACAAGAGGGGAAGGAAAGAACATGTTAAAAATAGCGGTTTACGGAAAAGGCGGAATCGGAAAGTCCACCATCTCATCCAATCTGTCGGTGGCACTTTCTGAGCGGGGATATAAGGTAATGCAGATAGGCTGCGATCCCAAGGCGGACTCTACCATACAGCTTCACCAGGGACACACAGTGACTTCTATTCTGGATATTATCCGGGCAAAGGGAGATAAGGCGGGGCTTGATGAACTGGTCACAGAGGGGAGCCGGGGCGTGCTCTGCGCTGAGGCAGGAGGACCTACCCCGGGCATGGGATGCGCCGGGCGCGGTATTATCACTGCCTTTGAAGCGCTGGAGGAGAGAAATGCTTTTGAGGTCTATAAGCCGGATGTGGTCATCTACGACGTGCTGGGCGACGTTGTCTGCGGAGGATTTGCCATGCCTATCCGGGAAGGATATGCGGACAAGGTATTTATCGTGACGTCCGGGGAAAATATGGCAATCTATGCGGCTGCCAATATTGCCGCGGCGGTGAAATCCTTTGAAGCCAGAGGATATGCCAGCCTGGGAGGCATCCTTCTCAACCGCCGGGGCGTGAAGCGGGAACAGGAGAAGGTGGAGGAGCTGGCAGAGGATATGGGAACGGAAATCATCGCTTCGCTGGATTACAGCTCCCTGGTGGGAGAGGCGGAGGAGCTTGGAAAGACTGTCATGGAAGCTTATCCTGACAGCGGTATTGCCGGGCAGTACAGGAAAATGGCGGACGCTGTTCTGGCGGCCTGTGGTGAGGAAGAGGTGAAAAAAGCCTATGCTTAAGAAACTGCATGATACTGCCAGTCAGGACGCGGCCCTTGCCCTGTCTCAGGTGGACAGCCTGGCCCCTTTTACATACGGATTGGAGTACAGCGCCCCGGCCAGGGGAGGATGGACCATTGTCCATATCGGAATGCTGCTGCCTGAGAGCCATCAGGTGTTTGTGTGCGCCCAGAGCTGTCTGCGGGGCGTGGTACTGTCGGCAGCGGAGCTGGGGGGTAGCAGCCGATTTTCTACTATTTCCGTGGATGAGGAGTCTGTGCTGGAGGGAAACTGCGAGGAGATTATCATGGAAGGAGTGACCCACATCCTGGAGGGACTGCCGGCTCTGCCAAAGGCCCTGCTGCTTTTTACAAGCTGTATCCATCATTTTCTGGGAACAGATATGAAAATAGTATTCGGGGAGTTAAACAAAAGGTTTCCCCAGGTGGGATTCGTGCAGTGCTGGATGAATCCCATCATGAGAAAGACTAAAATGCCGCCGGATCCCTTTATGAGAAAACAGCTGTATTCCCTGCTAAAGCCTGCCGATATGTGCAGAAAGCAGGTAAATATCATCGGCAATAATCTGGCTCTGCGGGAGAGCTCGGAGCTCTATACCATTCTGGAAAAAAATGGTTTTACCTTAAAGGATATATGTACCTGCCGTGATTTCCGGGAATATGAGACCATGGCCTCATCACGGCTCAATCTGGTGACCAACCCCCTGGGCCGGCCTGGGGCGGAGGAACTGTGCCAGCGTCTGGGACAGGAATGGGTCTATCTGCCGGTGAGCTATGACTGGGAGCAGATAAGGGAGCACTGGAAATGCCTGTCGGATCTGCTGGATCTGGACTTTGAGGCGGTATGGAAAGAGGGGGAGATGGACCGGCTATGGCAGAAGGCAGAGACGGCCCTTGAAACACTCGCAAGAGAGCTGGACGGATGGTCTGTGGCCATTGACTATACGGCGTCCTCCAGGCCGTTGGGCATGGCGAAGCTGCTTGTGAAATGCGGATTCCGGGTAGAGCGTATCTATGCGGATACCATTTCGCCGGAAGAGAAGGATGCCCTTGCCTGGCTTAAGCAGGAATGCCCTGGAATGCTGCTCAGTCCCACGGTATACCACAAGATGGCGGTACTGCCCAGGACATGGTGCCGGGAGTCGGGAGGAAAGGTGCTGGCAATAGGACAGAAGGCAGCCTATTTTACAGGTTCCTCCCACTTTGTAAATATGGTGGAGGACGGAGGCCTGTACGGGTACGGCGGCATCCTGGAGCTGGCCGCCATGATGGAGGAAGCTGCCAGGGAAGAAAAGGATACGGAAAAACTGATACAGGTAAAGGGATGGGGGTGCTGCTGTTGAAACGGACAAACCGGATTCTGCCGGTATATGCGGCAGATATATCAGGGATCTGCTCGGCCCTGTACGAGCTGGGCGGGATGACTGTGATGCATGACGCGTCAGGCTGCAATTCCACCTACACCACCCACGATGAGCCCAGGTGGTATTCCATGGACAGTATGGTGTATATTTCGGCCCTGTCGGAGCTGGAAGCGGTCATGGGGGACGATGAAAAGCTGGTCCGTGATATAGTGGATGCCGCGGTGAATCTCCGCCCTGCATTTATATGCATGGGAGGGACCCCTATTCCCATGATGATGGGAACTGATTTTAAGGGAATTGCCAGAATGATTGAGAATAAGACCGGAATCCCCACCTTCGGCATTGCCACCAATGGAATGCATTCCTATGTCCGCGGGGCAGGGGAGGCGCTGAGGTGGATTGTGAAGCGGTTCTGTCCGCCCCAAGCCAGGCAGGAAAAGCTGGTGGAAATGGAGGCGCGGTGTGACAAGATTCATTTGCAGGGAGCAGAACAGGAGGGTGCCCTGAAGGTGAATATACTGGGAGTCACTCCGCTGGATTTCTCCCTTACGGGAAACGCAGCCAGATTAAGAGATTTTCCTGGAAGCCATGGAATGGAGACCGTGGGCTGCTGGGCCATGGAAAGCGGCCTGGATGAACTGCGGCTGGCCGGTCTGGCCCATGTGAATCTGGTGGTATCGGCGGTGGGTCTGCCAGCTGCCATAGAGTTAAAGGAGATGTATGGAACGCCGTACGTGGTGGGAACGCCTGTGGGCGGGAGCACATCCCGGCGGCTGGCGGACTGCATCCGGCAGGCTGCCCGGACCGGTGAAAATCAAAGCCTGTTTGATTGCGCCGGGGAGGCGCTGCGGCGTGATGCGTCCGTGTCCCTCCGGCCTGATTTGGGGCTTTCCGGTCTGCCTGAGGATTTATCCGGAGAGAAGGTCCTCATCATCGGGGAACAGGTCATAGCCGGATCCCTGCGGTGCAGTCTGCGGGAGGAGTTTGGCGCGGACCAGGTAACGGTGCTTTGCCCCACAGAGGGGGACGAGGCGCTGGCCATGGAGGGAGACATCATTGACTGGGACGAGGATGAAGTCATCCGCGCCATAGGGGAAAGCACGGTTGTGGTGGCGGATCCCCTATACCGCCAGGTATGTCCTGCAAACAGGAACATCGTGTTTGTGGATTTCCCCCATGAGGCATGTTCTGGGAGAATGTATCACAGCATGATGAGGCCCTTTGTGGGTGCGCCGGATGGTTTTTGTTCAGGTGTAAATAAAAGGCAGTAAGACGTAGGTAAAAGTAAAGGGTTGTAAGGAGAGGAAGGGTATTATGAAAAAGTTAACAGCGATTATTTTGTGTGTGTGCCTTGGGGCCGCGGGACTTACGGGCTGCCAGGCCGGGGCGTCCGGTGCAAGTGCTTCGACCGGTGCAAGCGCTTCGACCGATGCAAGTGCTGTATCCGGCGCATCTGATGCACCTGTTGCATCTACTGCGCCCAGCCAGGCCACAAAGACCACAACGCAGCAGGAGGATAAGGAGGGGAACACAGGCGGTACTGTCATCATAACAGACCACACAGGCAGCCAGGTGGAGATACCCGGGGAAGTGAACCGGGTGGTGGTAACGGATATCCTGCCTCTTCCTTCCATCATCACGGTGTTTCTGGGATCCGGAGAGAAGATAGTGGGTATGGCGCCGACCAGTATGAGCGCTGCCAGGACAGGACTTCTGGGGGAGCTGTTTCCGGACATCCTGAATGCCAGCACGGATTTTATGAACGGAAGCGATATCAACATGGAAGAGCTCATGAAACTGGAGCCGGATGTGGTGTTTTACAATGCGGGCAGCAAGGAGACAGGAGAGGCCCTGCGCTCTGCCGGATTTGCGGCAGTGGGGGTATCTGTAAATAAATGGGATTACGACAGTATCGAGACCTACGACCAGTGGATTAGCCTGCTGAGCCAGATTTTTCCGGAAAAGGGGGATACGGCGGAGCGGGTGTCTCAGTACAGCCAGAAGGTATATGAGGATATCCAGAATAAGGTGTCTGGTTTAAAGGATGAGGAGAGGAAACATATTTTGTTCCTGTTTAATTACAGTGATACCACCATGGTGACCTCAGGTAAGAAATTTTTCGGCCAGTTCTGGTGCGATGCAGTGGGAGGCCGTAATGTGGCTGAAGGTGTGGCGGCTGAAAATTCCAATGCGGTTATCAACATGGAACAGGTCTATGAGTGGAATCCGGATATTATTTTTATCACTAACTTTACCCCGGTCCAGCCTGAGGACCTCTATGAAAACGCGGTGGGACAGGATGACTGGAGCCCGGTAAAGGCGGTACAGGACAAGAATGTATTTAAACTCCCTCTTGGCACCTACAGAAGTTATACGCCCAGCACGGATACGCCCATGACGCTTTTGTGGATGGCAAAACAGGTATATCCTGACCTGTTCGCGGACGTGGACATAACCCGGGAGGTAAAGGACTATTATAAGGAAATGTACGGCGTGGAGTTGAGCGGAGAGCAGGTACAGAGGATGTACCACCCTGGCCGTGATGCAGCGGCCGGATATAAGAAATAGGCGTTCAGGCACACCGCCGGAACGATAAAAGGATGGAATTAACGTATGAATGGAAGTAAACGAAGCTGGAACCGGTACTGGACGCTGGGTTCCCTGGCAGTGATTTTTGCAGCCGCGGCCGCGGCCATGGCAATGGGCCGGTTTACCATTGCTCCCAGGGAGCTGGCTGCCGTGTTGATACCCGGCTCCTTTCCGGACGTGCAGGTGTCGGGACAGGTGAGGACGGTCATATCCAATATCCGTTTTCCCAGAGTGGTGCTGGCCCTTTTGTCCGGGGCCGGGCTGGCTGCCGCCGGGGCGGCGTTTCAGGGATTGTTTGCCAATCCCCTGGCCACCCCGGATACACTGGGAGCTGCCAACGGGGCCTCCTTTGGAGCGGTTCTGGGCATTCTGCTTGGCCTTCCGGCCCTTGGCATACAGACCCTTGCAATGATTACAGGGGTTGCGGCCGTGCTCATGGCCTGGAGTGTGGCCCGGGTCAGAGGGGCTATTCCTCCGCTGATGGTTATACTGGCGGGCATGGTGGTCAGCTCCCTGTTTTCCGCCCTGGTATCCCTGGTGAAATATGCGGCGGATCCCCAGGACGTGCTTCCGTCCATTACATACTGGCTCATGGGAAGCATGGCATCCACCACCAGGACCACTCTCATCATGGGAGCGCCTTTTATCATTGGGGGAAGCCTGATTTTATTCCTTCTGAGATGGAAGCTTAATACCATGTCCCTTCCTGAGGACGAGGCAAGGTCCCTGGGCATTCCGGCAAAGAGAATCCGCAGCCTTGTGATCCTGGGGGCGGCCATGGTGACCGCGGCCGTTGTCTCCATGTGCGGACAGATTGGCTGGGTAGGGCTTCTCATTCCCCACATGGTGCGTATGATTTTCGGAAATGACAACCGATCCGTGGTTCCCGCCAGCATGGCATCGGGAGCTCTGTTTATGCTTGTTATTGATACCGCGGCCAGGTCGGTGATGGCCACGGAAATACCTGTATCCATATTGACTTCTCTTATAGGAGCGCCCTGTTTCATACTGCTCCTCAGAAAGACAGGAGGTATCCGTTTATGATATTTGAGGTGAGGGACGGAGGATTCGGCTATTCCTCCAATGAGTGTATCCTGAAAAATGTAAATTTCTCCCTGGATGAGCCCCAGGTGCTGTCCATCCTGGGAGCCAACGGCGCGGGAAAGACCACCCTGCTTAAATGTATGCTGGGCCTTCTGGAATGGAACACCGGAGGCACCTTTGTGGATGGCGTTAACATAAAGGACATCCCATATAACCAGCTGTGGCAGAAGATTGGGTATGTGCCCCAGGCAAAGGCGTCGGCATTTGCCTACAGCACGCAGGAGATGGTGCTTTTGGGGAGAAATGCCCATCTGGGCACCTTCAGACAGCCTAAAAAGGGGGATTGGGAGATAGCAGAGGCCTGTATGGAGGAGATTGGAATCGGATATCTTAAGGATAAGCTTTGCAGCCATATCAGCGGCGGAGAATTGCAGATGGTGCTCATTGCCAGGGCGCTGGCTTCAAATCCGTCCATTTTGGTGCTGGATGAACCGGAATCCAACCTGGACTTCAGGAACCAGCTCATTGTGCTGGAGACCATTGAGCGCCTGTGCAGGGAAAAGCATATATCCGCGGTTGTGAACACCCATTATCCGGAACACGCTTTGTCCATTTCCCAGAAAGCCCTGCTGCTCACCGCCCATGGGACCACCCTGTTTGGCCCCGCAGGTGAGATACTGAGCGAGGAACATCTCAATGAGGCGTTTGGGGTGGAGGTCAGGCTGTATCCATTAACGTTGAGGAACAGGACATATACCTGTGTCCTGCCTTTGGGATTAAAAGAAAGAATGGAAAGAGGTGCATGATGGAGCGGGTGATCACGCTGGTGGATAAACTGGCTGAGTCCCATATGCTTTCCAGGGAGGAATTTATTTTCCTGCTGGACAATATAAGAGAGGAAGAGGACGCATATCTGTACGGAAAGGCCAGGGAGTCAGCTCTTGCCAATTACGGAAATAAGATATATGTCCGGGGACTTATGGAGTTTACCAATTATTGTAAAAATGACTGCTACTATTGCGGTATCCGTAGAAGCAACCAGAAGGCTTCCCGCTACAGGCTGTCACCGGAGCAGATTATGGAGTGCTGCCGCGTGGGCTATGGACTGGGATTTCGGACCTTTGTGCTTCAGGGCGGCGAGGATCCGTGGTTTACGGACGATAAGATTGCATATCTGGTGGAGCGCATTAAAAAGCAGTACCCGGATTGCGCGGTCACACTGTCTGTGGGTGAAAAAGGGTACGATACCTATAAGCGCTGGTTTGATGCGGGCGCGGACCGCTATCTGCTCCGCCACGAAACAGCCAACCCATGCCACTACGCCAGTCTCCATCCGCCTCAGATGTCTTCTGAGCACAGGAAGGAATGCCTGCACAACCTGAAAGCCATTGGCTATCAGACCGGCTGCGGAATCATGGCAGGCTCGCCGTATCAGACCACGGCCCATATTGCCCAGGACCTGGAATTTATCCACGGCCTTCAACCGGAGATGGTGGGAATCGGTCCTTTTATCCCCCATCACGATACCCCATTTAAGGACAGGCCGGCCGGAACCCTGCGCCAGACCCTTTTGCTGCTGGCCATTGTACGGCTCATGCTTCCGGATGTGCTTCTGCCCGCCACCACGGCCCTGGGGACCATAGAGCCGGATGGAAGGGAACAGGGGGTGATGGCAGGGGCCAATGTGGTAATGCCAAACCTGTCTCCCCTGGAGGTAAGAAAAAAGTATATGCTCTACGACAATAAAATCAGCACAGGCGTGGAGGCGGCTGCCAATATTAAAGAATTAAAAAACAGAATGGCGTCCATAGGATATGAGGTGGTCACGGACCGGGGCGACCACAAAAAAATAAAAAGCAGTTCCTGCCCTTAAAGCCTCATAATTACTTTGAAGGTTACTTTAAGTATAAATTCCTCTGTTTGACAGATACTACATTTACGGGCAACAAAGAAGATAAATGACAGAAAGTAAAATGGAGGAATTTTGTTTATGAAAGCTACAGGAATAGTCAGAAGAATTGATGATCTGGGCCGTGTGGTCATTCCAAAGGAAATTCGGAGGACCTTGAGGCTCAGGGAAGGTACGCCGTTAGAGATATTCACAGACAGGAAAGGGGAAATTATCCTTAAAAAATACTCGCCTATGATGGAGCTCACCTCATTTGCCGTGCAGTATGCAGAGGCCATGGCACAGTCCACCGGCCTTTTCGTATGCATCACGGACAGGGACCAGATCATAGCTGTGGCAGGAGGGGCCAAGAAGGACCTGCTCCAGAAAAATATCAGCCGTCAGCTGGAACAGGCCATCAATGAGCGCAGCACTGTCATCGCTGCCAGGGAAGACAAGGCATTCATCCAGTTAGTGGACGAGGAGCTGGAGGGAATCAGCGCCCAGGTGGTGGCGCCTATTATCTGCGAAGGCGACGCCATTGGTGCCGTATCTCTCATGAGCCGTGAGCCAAGGGCCAAGTTCGGGGACGCCGAGATGAAGCTGGCAACTACGGCTGCCGGGTTTCTGGGACGGCAGATGGAAGGTTAACTGTTATATATGGAATTTTCAGTGGTATCCCGGCAGGGGGAGGCGTTATCGCAGCCCTGTGCCGGGATGTTTCTGTTTTCAGGCTTTTTTCCTGGTTACATTTATGTTATACTGGCTTTATTAAAAAATAATATGTGATTCGGGAAGGGTTAAAAGGTATACATAAGAACGGTATGGGAAGCAATGGTAACCGGGGACGGCAAAGAGGGGCAGTACTGATTCTGGCGGTCCTTATGCTGGCGGTCCGGGCGCCTTTGCCTGGCCGCGCATCACCTGTCACAAAGGCTGAGCAGGAAAGGCGCAGGGCAGAGGAGGAAAAGTCCGGGGCTGAGTCTGAGGCAGAGCAGCTGGAACAGAAGCTGGTGGAGTCCAGGCAGAAGGAACAGGCCCTGGAGGAGGAGTTGGTAAGGCTGCTGGCCCTGAGGGATATACTGGAATCCGATATGGAAGAGCTGAAGACGCAGATTCGCAGCGCAGACAGGGATTACCGTCAGGCCGAAGAAAAACGGCAGAGACAGTATGATGTCCTCAAAAAGAGGATTCAGTTCCTGTATGAGGAGGGGGATATCACGTATCTGGATATCCTCTTAAAGGCAAAGAGCATCGGAGATGTGGTCAGCCAGACCGAATATTTCAGGCAGCTCTATGAATACGACCAGGAAATTATAGAACGGTATGAGAAGCTAAAGAAGGAAGCAGCCGGGAAAAAGGAGCTTCTGGAGGAGAAACAGTCCCAGTTTGAGGTCATGGAGGAGGAAAATGAATCCCAGCAAAAGGAGCTGGAAGGGTTCCTTCAGGCCAGGCAAAAGGAGAGCAGCGGTTTTGCCCTTGAACTGGAGGAGGCCCGTGCCCGTGCGGCTCAGGCCGCCGGGGAAGTGATAAGGAAAACAGAAGAAATACGTATCCTCAGGGCCAGGCAGGAGGAAGAGCGAATCAGGCAGGAGCAGGAGCGCGCTGCGCGGGAGCAGGAAAGCGCCAGGTGGGAGCAGGGAGACGCCGGACAGAAG
>JAJQEA010000059.1 GCA_021201905.1 Clostridia bacterium | reverse complement strand
GTATTGGAATACCAGGAGGTCATGAATTATTTTGGTCAGGAGCCCCCCCCCCTGTCTCCAACCAGTTGGACAGGCTGTTTGAGTTCCTGGACCAGAATAAGGTGGACGTCATCCGCATGGGGACAGAGGGTGAGCTGGACCCGGACCTTTTCATCGAGGAGGAAATGGAACTGGATGAAGAGGAAGAAATTGATGTGGAGCACCTGGACCTGTCGGTTCCCGAGGGCGTCAGCCTGGAGGACCCTGTGCGCATGTATCTGAAGGAGATTGGAAAGATTCCGCTCCTGGGCATGGAGGATGAGGTGGAGCTGGCCAAGAAGATGGAGCTGGGCGACACGGAAGCCAGAAAACGGCTGGCGGAGTCCAACCTGCGCCTGGTGGTCAGCATTGCAAAGCGGTATGTGGGCAGGGGAATGCAGTTTTTAGACCTGATTCAGGAAGGAAACCTGGGGCTTATCAAGGCAGTGGAGAAATTTGATTATACCAAGGGGTATAAGTTCAGCACCTATGCCACGTGGTGGATCCGCCAGGCCATTACCAGGGCTATTGCGGACCAGGCCAGAACCATACGGATTCCGGTCCATATGGTGGAAACCATCAACCGCCTGGTGCGCACCTCCCGCCAGCTTTTACAGGAGTTAGGCAGGGAGCCCACCACGGAGGAGATTGCGGCCAGGCTGGACCTGCCAGTGGAGCGGGTATCTGAGATCATGAAGATGTCCCAGGAACCGGTGTCCCTGGAAACGCCCATCGGCGAGGAGGAGGACAGCCACCTGGGAGACTTTATACAGGATGACAATGTGCTGGTGCCCCAGGACGCGGCGGCCTTCACCCTTCTCCATGAACAGCTGATGGAGGTGCTGCTGACACTGATCGAGCGGGAGCAGAAGGTGCTGCGCCTTCGGTTCGGCCTGGACGACGGACGTCCCAGGACCCTGGAGGAAGTGGGAAAGCAGTTTAGTGTGACAAGGGAGAGAATACGCCAGATTGAGGCAAAGGCCCTGCGCAAGCTGCGCCATCCCAGCAGAAGTAAAAAGTTAAAGGATTATCTGGATGAATAGTGATAAATTAGAGACAAGAGATAAGAGAGAACAGGCGGGAACCGTAAAGCTGTCGGCCCGTCTTTTGACCGTGGCCGGGTTTGTGAGGCAGGGAAGCCGTATTGCCGATGTGGGCACGGACCACGGCTATATACCCGTGTACCTGGCCCAGACAGGACGGATTTCCTCTGCCCTGGCCATAGATGTAAGATACGGCCCCCTTAAGAGGGCCCAGGCCCATGTAAGGGATTACCAGGCGTGGGAGAGGGCCCGCAAACAGGATTTACCGGCGGTTCCCATCAGCACAAGGCTCAGCGATGGCCTGAAGGAGCTAAAGCCCGGTGAGGCCGACACGGTCATCATAGCAGGCATGGGCGGGGAGCTGATCATAAAAATCCTGGACGAGGGCCGTCACGTGTGGGACAGCGTAAATCAGTACATCCTTTCGCCCCAGTCGGATTTGGATAAGGTAAGGCGTTATCTGGCCGGACATGGTTTTGCCATTGAGGACGAAGACATGGTAAAGGAAGAGGGAAAATATTATAC
Organism: Clostridia bacterium; assembly: GCA_021201905.1. Lineage (GTDB taxonomy): Bacteria > Bacillota > Clostridia > Lachnospirales > Lachnospiraceae > Enterocloster. The sequence goes on along the minus strand of JAJQEA010000059.1, from coordinate 29,325 downwards.
AGTGATGAGCGTGAAAAGGGGCTTTATGGAATATGAAAGCCAGGCCCATTACCTCTACGGAAGGATCCTGATTGGTAAGAAGGACGTTACCTTACGGGAATATCTGGACAGGGAGACCTTTAGAATCGGGAAAATCCTGGAATCCCTTCAGGAGAAAGAGGGGATTCCCGACACAGAGACCAGGGCGGAGGCCAGAAAAAGCAGGCAGAGGGAACTGTCCTGGATTAAGGAGGCACAAGATGAAATGCAGTGAAATCATGGAAGTATGCAGGAAGCTGGCGCCGGAGGACTGCGCCTGCGACTGGGATAATCCTGGCCTTCTGGCAGGCAGAAGCGATAAGGAAGTAAGAAAGATTTACATTGCCCTGGATGCCACGGACAAGGTGGTGGAGGCTGCTGCGGCTTCAGGGGCGGACATGCTTTTGACCCATCATCCCCTGATATTTAAGGCCATCAAGAAGGTAAATGACCAGAACTTCATCACCAGAAGGCTGGTGAAGCTGATACAGGCGGATATTTCCTATTATGCCATGCATACCAACTTTGATGCCGCCCCCGGCTGCATGGCTGATTTGGCCGCAGAACGGCTGGGCCTGTCTGACTGCGTTCCCCTGGAGGCGCTGGGGGAGATGGATGGCCCGGAGGGCTCTGTTTCCTACGGCATCGGCAAGAGCGGCGTCTTGAGGGAGGAAGTGACCGTAAGGGAACTGGCGGCCCATGTAAAGGATGTGTTCGGCCTTCCCTTTGCCCTTGTGTACGGGGATGAACATATGGATCAGAAGGTTTCACGTATATCCGTATGCCCCGGCGCAGGGGGAAGCGAAATTGAGGGGGCCCTGGCCTGGGGGGCCCAGGTCCTTGTGACAGGGGATATCAGCCACCATCAGGGGATAGACGCGGCGGCCAGGGGCATGGCCATTATCGACGGGGGCCACTATGGGCTGGAGCATATCTTTATCCCGTATATGGCCGAGTTTCTCAGGAAGAATCTGGGAAACCAGGTTGAACTGGAGCAGGCGCCGCCTCAGTGGCCCGCCATGATTGTGTGACAGGAGAACCGGATTCTTGTAAAATGAGGAGGTAAGTGGAATGGCACTGGTTAAGATACACGGCATCACAAAGGAATACCCGGAGGGGACCACATGGATGGATGTGGTCCGGGAGCACCAGAAGGAGTATGAATATGACATCCTGCTGGTACGGGTAAACGGAAAGCTCCAGGAGCTGCACAAACAGGTAAAGGACTGCGAGCTGTCCTTTGTCACCGCAAAGGATAAGCCGGGAATGTCCGCCTACCAGAGAAGCGCGTCCCTTATGATGCTGAAGGCATTCTACAGCGTGGCGGGACCTGGCAATGTGGAAAAGCTGATGATTGATTTTTCCATTGGCCGGGGATTTTTTGTGGAGGCCAGGGGAAACTTTGTCCTGGACCAGGAATTCCTGGACGCGGTAAAGGCTAAGATGAGGGAGTATGTGGAGCGGAAGATTCCCATTATGAAGCGCAGCGTGTCCACAGACGATGCCGTGGAGCTCTTTGAGAAGCTGGGAATGTATGACAAGGCCAGGCTGTTCCGGTACCACATGGTATCCAGGGTCAATATCTACAGCATCGACGGGTTTGAGGACTACTATTACGGGTACATGGTGCAGAATACAGGCTATATCAAGCATTTTGACCTGATTCCCTACCACTACGGGTTTGTGATGGTGATGCCTGACAGGAATACGCCGGACATCCTCCACAAGTTCACGCCCAGCGACAAGCTGTTCGCCACCCTGTCTGAATCCACGGAGTGGGGCAGGCGGATGGATCTGGAGACAGTAGGTGCCCTGAATGACAGGATTGCCAAGGGGGACATGTCCCACCTGATTTTGATACAGGAAGCCCTTCAGGAGAAGAAGATTGCAGAGATTGCGGCGCAGATAGCAGCCAGGAAGAATGCACGATTTGTCATGATTGCAGGTCCGTCCTCATCCGGCAAGACTACATTTTCCCATCGTCTGTCAGTCCAGCTGGAGGCCATCGGCTTAAAGCCCCATCCCATTGCGGTGGACAACTATTTTGTGAACCGTGTGGACAGCCCCAGGGATGAACACGGCAATTACAACTATGAGATTCTGGAATGTCTGGATGTGGAGCTGTTTAACCGGGACATGACCGGCCTGTTGGAGGGAAAGCGGGTGGAGCTTCCCTACTATAATTTCAAAAAGGGAGTCAGGGAGTACAAGGGGAATTTCCTTCAGCTGGGGGAGGGGGACATCCTGGTCATAGAGGGAATCCACTGCCTGAACGACAGGCTTTCCTACACCCTTCCGGCTGACAGCAAATTTAAAATTTACATCAGCGCCCTGACACAGCTCAACATCGATGAGCATAACCGCATCCCAACCACGGACGGGCGGCTTCTGAGAAGAATGGTGCGGGATGCCAGGACAAGAGGCTCCTCGGCCCAGGAGACCATCCGCATGTGGCCTTCTGTGCGCAGGGGCGAGGAGGAGAACATTTTCCCCTTCCAGGAGGAGGCGGACGCCATGTTCAACTCCGCCCTTGTCTATGAGCTGGCCGTGCTGAAGCAGTATGCTCAGCCCCTGCTCTTTGCCATTCCAAGGGACAGCGAGGAGTGGCTGGAGGCCAAACGCCTCCTTAAGTTCCTGGATTACTTTATCGGCGTCAGCAGCGAGGATATTCCCAAGAATTCCATCCTCAGGGAGTTCATCGGCGGGAGCTGCCTGAACGTGTGATGCCCCCAGAGGGGGCACCAAGATGAGACAGACCGTTTCCTTACAATCACGGTACAGGAAACGGTCTTTTTTTGCGCATTTTGATTCGTCTATTTTAATTTTATACTGTGGGGGAAAGATTTTAAAAGAAAAAGGAATGAGAGTGAATGTACAAAACACCTGCCCCGACGATATAATAAGGGCATCAAAGACGAGGAAACATGAATCCGGTGGCTGTGCCACGGGAATAAAAATTCAGGAGGGGAAGAAATGAAGAAGATACTGGCATTACTGGTAAGCTGCACACTGGCCTTATCCCTGGCAGGCTGCGGCGGCCAGAGGGACAGCGGTCAGACGGCAGAGAACAGCGGCAAGAAGGTCCGTATCATGATTGGCTATGAGAACAATCCGGGGGAACCCATTGACCTGGCCTGCCATGAGTGGAAGAGACTGGTGGAGGAGCGTAGCGGAGGTACCATGCGAGTGGACCTGTATCCCTCCAGCCAGCTGGGGAGCAAGGACAATATCATTGACCAGGCCGTGAACGGGGACTGCGTGGTCACTCTGGCCAACGGCCCGTTTTTCCAGGACAGGGGAATCCAGGACTTTGGCGTTCTCTTTGCCCCATATCTGTTTGAGGGATGGGAGGACCTGGAGAAGGTGGTGGACAGTGACTGGTTTCACGGCAAGGCAGAGGAGCTGGAACAGAATGTGGGACTGAAAATATTGACCACATGGAGATACGGAGTCCGCCATACCATCACAAAAAAGCCGGTGAATGCGGTCAGTGATTTAAAGGGAAAGAAAATCCGCGTTCCCAACCAGACCATACTGATCAAAGTGTTTGAGTCCCTTGGGGCAACACCCACGCCTATGGCTATGAGCGATATCTACACGGCGCTTCAGCAGGGAACCATAGACGGGGCCGAGAACCCTCTTCCGGTCATTTTAAACGGCGCATACCAGGAGGTGGCCAAAAATCTGGTGCTGGATGCCCATACATATGATATGACCTGCTGGATTATGGGAGCGGATTTCTTCCACACGCTGACTGAGCAGCAGCAGAATATTCTGATGGAGTGCGGAGACCAGGCCGGCGTATTCAACAGCCAGCAGCTGGAAAAGGCGGATGAGGAAGCGCTGGAGGCTTTAAAGGAAGCGGGTGTAACGGTGAGCGAACTGACGCCGGAGGATTTCAAGGCGGCAGGACAGGCATTTTATGAGGATCCGCAGATTAAGGCCATGTGGTCCGAGGGGCTGATTGAAGAGATGAAGGCCATCATCGGCAGGCAGGATTAAGTGTACCGGGAAAGGGGTAAATATTTATGAAATCAGATAACAAGATTGGGAATCTGCTCCGCAACGCGGATGTGCTGGCAGCCTGTGGGGCACTGGTGCTTCTGGTGGGAGTTACGTTCTTTGGGGTCATCATGCGCTACTGCCTGGGAGACCCGTTTGTATGGCAGGAGGAAGTGCAGCTGGCTCTGATTATATGGGTGGTATTTCTGGGAGGAAGATATGCATTTGTATGCGGGAACCATGCGGCTATCGATGTGATTGTTGAAATGTTTCCGGAAAAGCTTCAGAAAATACTGAGCGTGCTGATTGCGGCGGCAGCGGTCATCATTCTCTGCTATGTAGGCTACCAGGGCATCCGGTATATTATGCAGATGGTCCGCTATGACCGCGTGACAAACATCCTTAAGATACCCTACAGCCTTATCTACGCGCCGCTGCCCATAGGATGTCTGACCATGGCGGTGCAGGTGTGTCTGAATACATACAGGGATTTAACAGGAAAAGGGGAGGAAGTGTAGATAATGGAGACAAGTATTATTTTAATATCGACTGCGGTGCTGCTGGTGCTGCTGTTCCTGAAGGTTCCGGTGTTCATCTCCATTCTTTCCGGTTCCATGGCATATTTTTTCCTGACAGGAGGTCCTTTCACAAAGATATTGGGCCAGAGAGTTCTGGCAGGCGTGGAGAGCATTCCCCTTCTGGCTATTCCGTTTTTTATCTGTGCAGGCGTGTTTATGAATTATTCCGGCGTGACCAAGCGCGTCATGGGCTTCTGTAACGTGATGACAGGGCGCATGACCGGAGGCCTGGCCCAGGTAAATGTACTTTTGTCCACGCTGATGGGCGGTCTGTCGGGAAGCAATCTGGCGGACGCTGCCATGGAGGCAAAGATGCTGGTGCCGGAGATGGAGCGCCACGGCTATTCCAAGCAGTTCTCTACCGTGGTGACAGCCATGTCATCCATGATTACACCCCTGATACCTCCGGGGATTGCCATGATTCTCTACGGCTCCATTGCCAATCTTTCAATCGGCAAGCTGTTTATAGCAGGCATCGGTCCGGGCGTGCTCCTGCGTGTTGCCATGATGATACTGGTGCACTTTATCTCCAAAAAAGAGGATATATGCCCATGCGCACAGAGCGTCTGACTATGAAACAGGCAGCTCCTGAGATTGCCAGCGCGTTCCTTCCCCTGTGCCTTCCCGTCATCATCATCGGCGGTATCCGTTTGGGGATTTTTACCCCGACGGAGGCAGGGGCGGTGGCCATTGTCTATTCCCTGGTGCTGGGCGTTGTGTACAAGGAACTGAAGCTTAAGGACATCGGCACAGGCCTTAAGGAGACCGTGGCCACCACGGCATCGATTATGCTGATTGTGGGCGGCGCTTCTGCCTTTGCCTGGATTCTCACCAGGGAGCAGATTCCCCAGCAGTTTACGGCACTGGTGCTGGGAACCATCCACAATAAATACCTGTTCCTCTTTGTCATCATCCTGTTTCTCATTGTGGTGGGCATGTTTATTGAGGGAAATGCGGCCCTTATCGTGCTGGTTCCCCTTCTGGCCCCGGTGGCCGAGGCATACGGCATCGACCCCATCCATTTTGCCATGGTCTACATATTCACAATGGCCTGCGGCGGCGTGACGCCTCCCATGGGAGCGCTGATATTTGTCACCTGCGGCATTACCAGGTGTAAAATAAAGGAGTTCATCAAGGAATCCATTCCGTTCTATGTCATGCTGTTTATCTGTATGATGCTGATGGCCTATGTGCCGGTGTTCTCCACCGGACTGGTCAACCTGTTCTATTAAGAAAGAGAATATGCCCCTTATGTTATTTTTCTGCCTATTGGCGCGCTTTTCTGGTATAATAGGATTCAAACAAGACAGGGGCATTGGTATATGAGAAAGAAAATTATCGCGGCATGCCTTGCAGTGATGCTTGCATGCCTTTTATGGCTGGTAAAGGACAGGTGGTCCCTGCCGGCGGCACAGAAGACAGAGCATGAGGGACTGAGAGTGGGGTTATCCCAGGCAGAACCTCTGACGCCCTGGAAGACAGCTCAGATTAAGAGCTTTAAGGAGGCGGCCAGGAGGAGAGGGGCACAGCTGATTTACCATGCGCCGGAGGAGGAGAGCCTGGAGTGGCAGCTTGAGGATATATACGGACTTTTGGATTCGGGGATTGATTATCTTATCCTGATTCCCGGCGCCAGAAAGGGCTATGACCAGGTACTGCTGGAGGCCAGGCAGAGGGGCGTGCCGGTGATACTGGCGGAACAGGATGTGGAGATGGAGCCGGAGTATGACCGGGAAGACTACATACTGGGCTATGTTGCTTCGGATTATTACGCGGAGGGGGAGCTTTACGCGGATATCCTGGCCCGTCATTTCGGCATTGAGCCCTGCCATACCATGGTTATTCAGGGGGAAAAGTCCTCGGCCATGGATTGGGAGCGGTATATGGGATTTATGCACGGCGTGAGGGAGCACTCCAACCTGTACGTGTCCAAGCGTGTGGAGAGCAGCGGGAACCGGCTCACGGCCCAGAAGGTGACCGAGTCCGTGATCGCGGACCAGGACGTTGATTTTAACGCGGTATTTGCCCAGAGCGACGAGGACGGGCTGGGAGTTCTCCAGGCCCTCAAGCTGGCGGGGATGGAACCGGGCAAGGATGTGGTCATTGTGTCCATAGGCGGCATACAGGATGTGTTTAAGGCCATCATTGCCAGGGAGTACCTGGCCACGGTAAAGAGCAGTCCGGAATACGGAGATGTGGTATTTGACATCATAAGCAGGCACCAGAGGGGCGAAAAACCGGACCGTCAGACCATGGTGAGGCACCGGGAATATACCATGGATAACGCGGAGGAATTGTTTGAGGATGCATATTAGGGAAACCATAAAGGTTTATATGAATAAATGGACGGGCTTCAGGGCGTGCCGGGACCTGGGAGCCCGTCTTATGCTGAAGGAGAAGATGATTCTCTCATTTGCAGCCACATCCACCGGCATTGTGGTGCTGACCGGCGCGCTCCACTATTATATGACCTCGTCCCGGATCCTTAAGGAGGCGGAGGCCACCACGGTCCAGATGGTGGGCAATGCATGCCAGGATATCAATGAACTGTTTCTCCAGACGTATCAGGTATGTTTTGCCATGAATGACAATATCAGCATGCAGAAGCTCATAAGACGCCAGTTCCGGTCCATAAGGGAGATGTATTCCTATGACCTGGAGGGGAGTATGGAGATGATGGTCCTTCCTTTCTATAACCGGGATATCTTCGGCGTATATGTGCTGGGGGATAATGGGGGGCGCTATAAGAGCAATTCCTCCTCCTTCCTGGTGTCGGATCCCAGGGACACGGACTGGTACCGGATCATCCATGCCACGGGACAGGCCCAGTGGTTTCCGCCCCATGAGAATTCCTATGTGGTCAGCACCCCCTATACCTCCTATGTGTCCATGGGAATCCCTTTTATTGACAAGGCCACGGGCCGGACTAAGGGGGTGGTCCTGGCGGATATTGATTCCGACAAGCTGTCCGGCATTGCGGCCAGGGCGGTCAGCGGCGCAGGAGATGTGTTTCTGATGGATGAGCGGAACCGGATCATGAATCTGCCAGCGGGGGGAGGACCCTGGAAGGACAGGGATGGAGTGGAGAAGGCGCGCTGCATGGTGGAGGAAAACCTAAGCGAAATACCGGAATACGGCGTCTCCCATGTGCTGAAGGACAAGGGCCAGCTGGTGGTCTACCAGACCCTGAACCAGACGGACTGGAAAATCGTGGGCGTCATACCGAAGGCTTCCATTACCCGGTCCGTGGAATATATCAAGGTGCTCATGATAATGCTCCTGGCCCTGGCAGTGGTCATATCCATGATACTTTCCGAACGGGTGGCTGATTCCGTTACCAGGCCCCTGTTCACCCTGGTAAAGGCAATGGAACAGGTGTGTGCCGGCAATCTGGAGACATCGGTCAAAACGGAGCGCAGGGATGAAATAGGGGTTCTGTATGATTCCTTTAACCATATGACAGGAGAGATGAGAAACCTCATTGACACCATTTACCGGGAACAGGAGAAGCTTCGCAGAGAGGAGTTAAAAGCCCTGCAGGCCCAGATTAATCCCCATTTCCTGTACAATACCCTGGACTCCATTATCTGGTCTCTGAGGATGCGGCAGGTGGATGAGAGCATTGAGATGCTGACCGCCCTGACCGACTTTTTCAAGATAAGTCTCAGCAAGGGGCGGGATATCATTACCATAGAGGAAGAGGTAAAGCACATAAAAAGCTATCTGAGCATCCAGCACCGGCGTTATGAGGAGAAATTTGACTATGACATCCATGTGGATCCGGCCATTTTGTCATGCAGGACCCCCAAACTCATATTACAGCCAGTGGTGGAGAATGCCATCTATCACGGAATCAAGCCCATGGAGGAGAAGGGGTATATTTATATCCATATCTTTCCCCAGGAAGGGGACGTCCTTTTGCAGGTGCAGGATACGGGCTTGGGGATGGATGAGGAAGCATGCAGCCGCCTGAACCGGGAGCTGGATACCATATCCTCGGACCAGCAGGGCACCGGCTATGGGGTGCGCAATGTGAACGACAAGATTAAAATTGTATACGGCAGGAGGTATGGGGTGACCATAGAGTCCGCCATGGGAGAGGGAACCGTGGTAACCCTGCGGATTGGAAAAAAGGGGGAGACATCCGATGAGAGCGATTATCTGTGATGACGATGAGATTATTTTACGGGGGCTGCGCAGCGTTATCGACTGGGCGTCCCTGGGCATAGAGCTGGTGGGGACAGCCGGAAACGGAAAGGAAGGCCTGGCGCTCTTAAAGGAACAGAGGCCGGAGCTTCTCATGACAGATATACGTATGCCTCATGTAGACAGACTGCAGCTCATAGAGGAGGGAAAAAAGCAGAATCCGGGACTCATGGCCATTGTGTTCAGCGGTTATGATGATTTTGAATATGCCAGAAGGGCCCTTAAGCTGGGAGTCCAGGACTATCTGACCAAACCCATTAACATGGATGAGCTGACCCATCTGGCTTCGGACTGCGTCAAGCGGTTTGAAGAGGCCAGAAGAGATTCCTTTGAGGACAGGGAGGATTTGCTGCGCAAGCTTCTGATGTACGAGGTGAGCGACAGCGGCCCGTTAAAGGAGATGGAGCATGACCACTGTATGGTCCTTATCTTTGAAGCCCCGGACAGCGGCCGCCTCATGGCAGCGGCAGCAGGCCATATGAGGGAACAGGGGGCCTATGTGCTGATGCAGAGGGAGAACCGCTGTGAGATTGCTGTCATTGCTCCCACCAGGATGACGGTGGAAATGCGGGCAAGCCTCTTTGTAAGCCATACCAGGCAGCTGTTCTCGGAACAGGGGGCAGAGCCTGACCTGCGCGCAGAGCAGCGTGCTGTGGGGCATCCGGCTGCTGGACCAGTGCTACCAGGAGGCCCATGAAGCCCTTAAATTAAAATATATAAAGGGTGACAACCAGAATCTGCGTTTTCAGGATATCAAGGGGGCGGGAAAGGAAAGCGACCCGTCGCCCATACTGGACATTGACCTTATCACCCCGGTGAAAAGCGGCAATGTCAAGCTTCTGGAAAAGCGCATGGGAGAGCTGGAGGCGCTGCTTAAGCAGGCCGGGATGGATTCCTATATCTACATGCAGTTCATGGTCAGCAGCCTTTACAGCGCTGTCCTTAAGGAGCTGGGAGACGCGGGAATATGCGCGGAGCTGGTGTTTGAGAATCCGGTGGAGGAATATAAAAAGCTCATTGGGTGCGAGACCATTGGAAGGGCCATCGGCGTGCTGGGGGAAAACCTGAAGCGCATCTGCGAGTATGCCGGCAGCCAGAAATCCGGCGCATATTCCAGGCCGATGGTGAAGGCTCTTGCCTATATGGAGGAAAACTACAGCAGTCCCGCCCTGTCCCTGGAGGACACGGCCGCCGCCGCGGGCCTTAGCAGCGCCAGGTTCAGCACATCCTTTAAGAGTGAGACCGGGGTGACCTTTACAGATTACCTTTTAAAGCTGCGCATGGAAAAGGCCAAGGAGCTGATGCGCGATCCCAACCGCAAGATTTATGAGATTGCCATGATGACCGGTTACAGCAACATTCCCTATTTCAGCACTGCTTTTAAGAAATATACAGGCTGTCCGCCGTCGGAATACAGGGAAAAGCGCCAGGGTTTCTCTGGACAAACCCGCGATTCTGTGATAGACTAATACACGTTGTGAGTAGGACAGGTGGCCGCTGCCGCGATACCGCAAGGCCGCGGGAGAGGAAAGTCCGGGCTTTACAGGGCAGGGTGCCAGATAACGTCTGGCGGAGGCGACTCCAGGGACAGTGCAACAGAAATGTACCGCCTTTTAGGCTTCGGCCTTAAAGGTAAGGGTGGAAGGGCAGTGTAAGAGACTACCGCCCGTCTGGTAACAGGCGGGGCACATGTAAACCCCACTCGAAGCAAGACCGAACAGGAAGCATATGGCTGCCCGTCAGCTTCCGGGTAGGTTGCTTGAGGCTGCCGGCGACGGCAGTTCTAGATAGATGGCCATCCAACGACATAACCCGGCTTATCGTCCTGCTCACATACATTTTTTATATTAAGAAAAGAGAAGATTATGGGATAGAATCCTGTAATCTTTTTTTGCGTTATAAGGGTGAAAATCAGCCGGGCCGTACAGGGAAGGGGCAGGAATCCTGTACCAGGGAAACAGTATTTGGAAAAATATCGAAATTGATAGTTAATTGACAAACAATATTGATAATTTTCTGATTATATTGACATTCCACCGGGAAGGCTTTATGATTAAAGTGAGACAAATAAAGAATGTTTTTTTGAAAAGGGGGTAATTACATAGCACAGACGGATCCTTTGCTGTTACTGGATAACGGTACGCTGGCCTATATTATCGGTAATGGAGAATACCGTTTTACTAACATCAAATTTGAGGAAGCCAGGGCAATCATCGACATGAAGGGAGAAGCAGATGTGGTGCGGGTGTTTGCCAATCCTGATTTGGAGCACAGCATGTATGAATATCTGGGAATCCAACAGGGCAATTTCCAGTACACGCCTGTAAGGTCCATGAAGATTGGGCAGGATGCCATTGCGTTCAAGCTCTACATAACCCCTACGGGAACACAGCCCATTGTGCTGGGAGATGACGGACAGCAGGCCAAAAAGATTAAGAATATGTACATATACTGCCAGCATGTGGTGCGCCTCAAATAGAGGATGACAGGCTGGACAGCAGCAGAAGGACCGCTGCACAAAAGGAGATAAATTCCGATTGTGCGGCGGTCCCTTTTTTGCCCTTTGCCCATAGTGACATGATAAAAAATACAAAAACATTCAGAAAATAATCATAAGTTTTTAAGAATTGGACGGTATAATAAACACAGCTTAAACAAGGAACAGACAGGGAAGGGGGAGATGGGATGAAACAGAAAAAAATGAACTGGAAGGAGATGTCCATTGGGCTCTGCCTGGTGGCTTTGGTGGCCTGGTTCACATTCCATGTGCTGCTTAACGGTCATTCCGCCCGGACCCTGGGCAGTACCTTTATGCGGGCGGATATCAGGTTCGTATCCATGGGGGTTGCCTGCATGTTTCTGTTCGTCAACTGCGAGGCGGCCAATATCCGGCTTTTGATGGGGACCTTCGGAAAAAAGGTGCCGTACTGGCGCTCTCTTTCCTATGGGTTCACGGATTTTTACTTCAGCGCCATCACCCCCTCCGCCACGGGAGGGCAGCCCATGCAGCTTTACTATATGGTCCGGGACGGCTTTGGGGCAGCCCACAGCTCCTTTTCCCTGCTGGCCACGGCCGTGGTGTACCAGATGACGGTGCTGGTTTACGGGTGTGTTATGGTTGGGGCCAATCTGTCCTTTGTCATGGGCCAGGGCAGAGTCATACGGCTGCTCCTGGTTTTTGGGGTGCTGGTAAATGGGTTCTGTTCCGGCCTTATCCTGTTGACCATCCTCAATGGTCTTTTGGCTGAGAAAACAATGCTGTGGATTGCAGGCGCACTGGGCAGGGCCGGAATCATTAAGAACAGGAAACGCGCAGCGCAGAGGGTGGAGGGCCTGATTGATGAGTACAGCAGGGGAGGAGCCTATCTGAGGCAGTATCCCCTGGCGGCGGCCAGAATGTTCATCCACAGTGCCGTCCAGCTGACTGCCCTGTATCTGGTTCCTTACTGGGCCTGCCGGGCTCTGGGCATATCCGTCCCAATAGGAGATGTGCTGGCCCTTCAGGCCATTTTGAGCCTGGCGGTCACCGCGGTACCCCTTCCCGGTTCCGTGGGGGCTTCAGAGGGGAGTTTTCTTGCGCTGTATTGCACCCTTCTGGGAGCGGGCCAGAGCTTTTCTGTGATGCTCTTAAGCAGGGGAATCAGCTTTTACGCAATGCTGTGCATAAGCGGGCTGGTAACCGCCTTCCTGCAGTTTGCCGGAAGGGGGAAATCTGCCTCACCGGTGTGAACGTGAGCCCAATGGATCAAAACAGGGGATTGCCCGTAAAACCGGGCAGTCCCCTTATGCCGTTTCAGTTTGTCTCAGTCTCAGTTTATTTCTATTTTACTTCATCCAGCTTAAACCCAAAATACTTCACAGCGTTGTTGTAGCAGATTCCCTTTACGATTTCCTCCAGGGCCTTCATGTCTGCCGGATACTCGCCGTTCTCGACCCAGCCGCCAATCAGGCTGCAGAGGATGCGACGGAAGTAGTCGTGTCTGGTGTAGGACAGGAAGCTTCTGGAGTCTGTAAGCATGCCGATAAAGTTGCCCAGGCATCCCAAGTTGGCCAGGGATGTCATCTGCTCGGTCATGCCGGTCTTGTGGTCGTTGAACCACCATGCGGATCCCTGCTGAATCTTGCCCGGGAATTTCTCCTGGAAGCAGCCGATGATGGTTCCGATGGAAGCATTATCATTTGGATTCAGGGAGTACAGGATGGTCTTCGGAATCTCATTATTGGTGCTCAGGGCATTTAAGAAATCAGCCATCTGCGCGCTGGGGGCGTAGTTGTTGATACAGTCAAATCCGGTATCAGCGCCCAGCTTCTGGAACATGTAGCCGTTGTTGTCCCTCTTGCAGCCGTAGTGGATCTGCATAATCCATCCCATGGCATTGTATTCACGGGCCACAAACAGCATGAAGGCTGTCTTGAACTTCAGCTCCTCTTCCTTTGTTACCGCCTCGCCCTTTAAGCCTTTGGCAAGGATGGCATCCACCTCAGAGTCGGAAGCAGGCACATACATCACATACTCCAGAGCATGGTCGGATACACAGCATCCCATGGACCCAAAGAATGCCATACGCTTTTTTAACGCCTCTTTTAAGGATGCAAAATCAGTAACCGGAACACCGCTGACCTGGGAAAGCTGCGCCATGTAAGCGCCAAAGGACGGCTTCTCAACGTTCATGGCCTTGTCCGGTCTCCATGCCGGAAGTACCTGTACCTCAAAGGTGTCGTCCTCGACAATCTTCTTATGCCATTCCAGGGAATCCACCGGGTCGTCAGTGGTGCAGATCAGGGTCACGCCGGACTGCCGGATCAGGTTGCGGACCGTCATGGAGTCCTCCTGGAGCCTGGAGTTGCACAGGTTCCATACCTCCTCGGCGGTATCGCCGTTTAAATAGCCCTGGTATCCGAAGTACTTCCTCAGCTCCAGGTGGCTCCAGTGGTAAAGGGGGTTGCCGATGAGCTTTGGCATGGTCTCCGCCCAGGCCTGGAATTTCTCCCTGTCCGTGCTGTCGCCGGTTACATACTTTTCGTCCACGCCGTTGGAGCGCATCTGGCGCCATTTGTAATGGTCGCCGCCCAGCCATACCTGTGTGATGGTGTCAAACTTGCGGTCCTCGTAGATTTCCTGAGGATTGATGTGGCAGTGATAGTCAAGTATCGGCATATTCTCTGCAAAATCATGATACAGCGTCTTGGCCATATCAGTTGATAATAAGAAATCCCTGTCCATAAATTGTTTCATGTGTGATATTCCTCCTTAAGAATTAAAAATTTGTGGTTTTCCTTTTTATTAAATCAGAAGCGATTGTGGTCCTGCTGGGCACATTTACGCCGCTGAAAACCCCCATTAGAGTGTTGATAGTGGTGGTGCAGAGCGCTTCCACCTTACTGTCAATGGATGTAATCTCCGGGTCCGTACACCGGGCCAGCAGGGAATTGTTGTAGCCGATAATGCTCAGCTCGCGGGGAATGGAGATACCTGCTATGTGGGCATACTTCACAGCGCCCACGGCCAGTGAATCGTCGGAGGTGATGACCGCGTCGAACTCCAGCCCTTCCCCGTGAAGGGCCAGCAGCAGTTTCCTGGCAGCCTCTATGTCCTTGGGACACTGGCGGATGAGTTCATCGGAAGGCGTGATGCCCTTTGCCTTGAGGGCGTCTTTGTATCCCTCCAGCTTATTGACCCCGCTGTAGGAGTAGCTGGTGTATACATACAGGATACGCCTGCGCCCGGAGGAGAGCAGCTGGCTGGCAGCGCCGTACACAGCCGCGTGATCGTCGCAGACCGTGCTGTATATATTCTCACCTTCCAGGAAGCCGTTGACCAGCATAATGGGAAGGTCGGAAGCAGCCTCGATGATATAGGCGCTATCCTTGGCCCGCATCTCCACGAACTTGGAACCGGCCAGTATGATGGCATCCACCCGCTTGGAACGCAGCAAATCAAAGCACTTCTGTTTGGCGTCCAGATCATAGCCGGTGCAGCAGAGAATGGCGTCATAGCCGTGGGAGCGCAGTCCCCGCTCCAGGTAGTATATGGCCCCTGCCAGATACGGATCAGACGAATCGGAACACATGATTCCGATGGTCCGCATGGTATTTAACCCAAGGCCCCTGGCGAACACATTAGGAGTATACCCCAACTCGTCCATAACTTTCAAGACCTTTTCTCTTGTCTTTTCACTGACATTGGGATTGCCGTTCAGTACCCTGGACACGGTGGCGATGGACACCCCCGCATGCTCAGAAACATCATATATATTCATAAACTAACCTCACATTCTGTAAGCGCTTACAAGCTAAGTATATTATACATATTCCTTATGGATATTGCAATACTTTTCTATTTTTTTATTGACTTCTGACCCGAAAATGAGTAGAATAATTGTAAGCACTTACAAAAATGATAGGAGAATGAAGGACCATGCAGGATATTGTAAAAATTCATGAAAATGACAATGTGGCGGTAGCGCTGCGTCCCCTTGCAAAGGGCGGGACTCCGGATGTGGCAGGAGCAAAGGTCAGCCTTTTGGAGGACATACCCCAGGGACACAAGTTTGCCTTAAGGCCCATAAAGGCCGGAGAGGAAGTGGTGAAGTACGGCTTCAGGATCGGATACGCGAAGGAGGATATCGATGCAGGGGCATGGGTCCATGTACACAATGTGAAGACTGCGCTGGGCGATGTGCTTACCTATGATTATGCTCCCCAGGAAAAGGATGTGGCCCCCACGGAGCACGTATACTTTGAGGGATACCGCAGGCCGGACGGCAAGGCGGGAATCCGCAACGAGATATGGATCATCCCCACGGTAGGCTGTGTCAATTCCATTGCCAAGGCCCTTGAGAGCCAGACAAAGTCACTGGCGGTCGGAACTGTGGAGGACGTGATTACATTTCCCCACCCTTACGGATGTTCCCAGATGGGGGATGACCAGGAGAATACAAGAAAGGTGCTGACGGACATGATTCACCACCCCAACGCGGGAGGCGTGCTGGTGCTGGGACTGGGATGCGAGAACAGCAACATTCCCGTGCTCATGGACTACATCGGAGCGTACGATGAGGACCGGGTGAAGTTCCTCCAGTGCCAGGATGTGGAGGATGAGATGGAGACCGCCACGGGGCTTCTTAGGGAGCTGGCTGCCTATGCGGGCGCATTTTCCAGGGAGAGGATAGACGCCAGCGAGCTGGTCATCGGCATGAAGTGCGGCGGATCCGACGGACTGTCCGGTATCACGGCCAACCCGGTGGTGGGCGCGTTTTCCGATTTGCTGGTGAGCAAGGGCGGAACCACCATCCTTACGGAAGTGCCTGAGATGTTCGGAGCGGAGACGCTTCTCATGAACCGCTGTGCCACACCGGAGCTGTTTGACAAGACCGTGGACCTGATTAATCATTTCAAACACTATTTTACCAGCCACAACCAGACCATCTACGAGAACCCGTCCCCGGGCAATAAAAAAGGAGGCATCTCCACCCTGGAGGACAAATCCTTAGGGTGTACCCAGAAGTCGGGAAGCGCCCTTGTAAGAGGTGTGCTGGAGTACGGCGAGCCGGTGAAGGTGAAGGGCCTGAACCTGTTAAGCGCCCCCGGCAATGACCTGGTGGCCTCCACGGCCCTGGCTGTGTCCGGCGCCCACATGGTGCTCTTTACCACGGGCAGAGGAACCCCCTTTGCCTCCCCGGTGCCTACGGTCAAGATATCCAGCAATACCAGGCTGGCAGGCCATAAGGACAACTGGATAGACTTTAACGCGGGCCGCATGGTGGAGGACATGACAAAGGAGGAACTGGCAAAGGAGCTGTTGGATTACGTCCTGGCCGTTGCGTCCGGAAGGAAGGTCAAATCAGAGGAAGCGGGATTCCATGACATGGCCATTTTCAAGCAGGGAGTGACGCTGTAGGAAAAAAGGGTTTTTATGGCGGTAATTCCTGTAATTTCTTCTTGCATCTCCTGGCTGTCTGCGGTATACTGAATATTAGATATCGTATATACGGATAAAACATGTATATGCGAATGAATGAGCAGGAGGTGTCCATGAAACTAAACAGAACCACGCTGCGCACCGTAGAGATACTGAAACTGGTGTCGAAGAAGCCGGACGGCATTACCCTGGATGAGATATGCGCAAAGCTGGACATGCCTAAGACCAGCACCTACGATATTGTGACCACTCTGGTACAGACCGGCATGATTCATGTGGCAAGGGAGCAGAAGCAGAGATATACCATCGGCCTGACAGCCTACCGGATTGGAATTAACTATACAAATAACCTGGACTTTATCAGTACCATTGACCCGGTGCTCAAGGCATTTTCCAAAGAGGTGGGAAAGACCGTGTTCTTCGGGATACGCTCGGATGATTCCATTGTGTATATTTGCAAGTTTGAGCCGGAGAACCCCATCATCACCACGGCGACGGTGGGAACGAAGAACCCCATCTACTGCACATCTCTGGGCAAGGCGATTATGGCCTACACGGAGGATGAGGACCGGGACGGCGTATTGTCCCGCATCAGTTTTAAGAAGCACACGGATAGAACCATCTGCACCAGGGAAGAATTTGAGAGAGAGCTTGCGTCTGTGCGGGAAAAGGGTTACGCCTTTGACGCCAGGGAGCTGGAGGAACACATGGAATGTGTGGGAGCTCCCGTATTCGGGCAGGACGGCAATGTGATGGGAGCCATCAGCGTCTCCAGCCTGTATAAACCCACAGAGGATTACGATGCCCTGGGACGGCTGGTAAGTGATAAGGGAGCCCAGCTTTCGCGTCTGCTGGGATACATCAGACCTGTATAGGAAAATAAACTTACATTTTTACCAGTTTTGCTGTTGACAAATCATGTGACAGCGATTAGAATTTAAGTATACAAATCGTAATTATGAAATTGATTCGCATATGCGAACTTAAAGAGAAGGAGAATGAAGATGAAGAAAGAACAAGTTTTAGCAAGAATGAAAGAGGATTGTCTGGTTGCTGTTGTTCGCGCAAAGAACTACGAGCAGGGCGAGAAGGTAGTTGACGCCATCATCGCAGGCGGCATCAACTTCATCGAGCTTACCATGACCATGGATGACGGAGATCCGGTTGGCTTCATCAAACTGATGGCTGAAAAGTATAAAGGCAATGACAAGATTGTAATCGGCGCCGGCACCGTACTGGATCCTGAGACCGCAAGGGCCTGCATCCTGGCCGGAGCCAACTACATCGTAAGCCCGGGCCTTAACGTGGATACCATCCGTCTGTGCAACCGCTACAGAGTACCCATGCTGCCAGGCGTCATGACTCCAACCGAGGCCATTACCGCTATGGAGGCCGGCTGTGACATTATCAAGATCTTCCCGGGCAACATCGTGGGACCTGCAGCTATCAGCTCCTTCAAGGGACCCCTTCCGCAGGGCGAGTTCATGCCATCCGGCGGCGTGGACGTGGACAATGTTGACAAGTGGATCAAGGCCGGCGCTTACGCAGTGGGAACAGGAAGCAGCCTGACAAAGGGCGCCAAGACAGGCGACTTTGCAGCCGTTACAGCTAAGGCTCAGGAGTTCGTGGCAGCTGTTGCAGCGGCAAGGGCATAGATAACCGTATAACACATTATTCCAAATATCATTTAATAATTTAAGAAGAGATTAAAGGAGAATTATACAATGGCAAAGATTGTTACCATGGGCGAAATCATGTTAAGATTATCCACTCCGAACAATGAGAAGTTCATCCAGGCAGACGAGTTCGACATCAATTACGGCGGCGGCGAGGCAAACGTGGCAGTTTCCCTTGCAAACTACGGTCATGAGGCTGAATTCATCACCGCAGTTCCTGCTAACCCCATTGGCGAGTGCGCAGTGGCCGCACTGAGAAAGTACAATGTAGGTACAAAGCACATTGCCAGAAGCGGCGAGAGACTGGGCATCTACTTCCTGGAGACAGGCTCTGCCATGAGAGCTTCCAACGTGGTCTATGACCGTGCCCACAGCTCCATCTCCACGGCAACTGCGGATCAGTTCAACTTTGATGAGATTTTTGCAGACGCTGACTGGTTCCACTTTACCGGTATCACACCAGCTGTCAGCGATGCGGCCATCGAGCTCACCGAGGCAGCCTTAAAGGCAGCCAAGGCACACAATGTAATCGTGTCCGTTGACTTAAACTTCCGCAAGAAGCTGTGGTCCTCTGAGAAGGCTCAGAAGGTCATGACCAACCTGATGCAGTACGTTGATGTCTGCATCGGCAATGAAGAAGATGCAGAGAAGGTTCTGGGCTTCAAGCCGGGCAACACCGACGTTACCTCCGGTGAGCTGGAACTGGCGGGATACGTTGACATTTTCAACCAGATGGCTGATAAGTTCGGCTTCAAGTACATCATCAGCTCCCTGCGGGAGAGCCACAGCGCTTCCGACAACGGCTGGTCCGCCTGCATCATGGATGGAAAGACACGTGAGTTCTACCACTCCAGAAAGTACCATATCACACCTATCGTTGACCGTGTAGGCGGCGGCGACTCCTTCGCGGCAGGTTTAATCTGCGGTCTGGTGGATGGCAAGGATATGAAGGCAGCCCTGGAGTATGCTGTAGCTGCATCCGCATTAAAGCATACCATTCCCGGCGACTTCAACCTGGTAACCAGGGCGGATGTTGAGAATCTGGCTGGCGGCGACGGTTCAGGCCGTGTTCAGAGATAAATCAGGATATTGACAATCAGACAATCAGAGACGGCTAATCCTTTTCAGAGGTATTAGCCGTTTCTTATATGATAAGGAGATATGATATGGTAGAGACAAACAGCAGGAATTTTGACCTTCTTACCCCGGGACAGGTGCTTCTCAGGCTGTCACCCCCGGATAACGAGCGTCTGTCCAGAGGCGATACCTTTGTGAAGCAGGTGGGCGGGGCGGAGTTAAACGTGGCAGTGGGAGCGGCCCTTCTGGGACTTCACACAGGCGTTATATCCAAGCTTCCGGCCCATGATATAGGAAGCTTTATGAAAGGAAAGATCCGTTCCTTCGGTGTCAGCGACGACTTTTTCCTGTACGACCAGTCCCCCGCAGCCAGGGTTGGCATTTACTATTATGAAAACGGCGCTTATCCCAGAAAGCCCAAAATGATTTACGACCGCAACCACAGCTCCTTTTTCTCCCTGGACATTGACGAGATACCGGAGGAGGTGTACACGGCTTCCAAGTGTTTCCACACCACAGGCATCACCCTGGCCTTAAACGAGGATATACGCGAGACCACCATAGAGATGATTAAGCGGTTTAAGGCAGCAGGCACCCTGGTATCCTTTGATGTTAATTTCAGGGGGAATCTGTGGACAGGGGACCAGGCCAGGGAATGCATCCTGAGAATCCTTCCCTATGTGGACATCTTTTTCTGTTCCGAGGACACCGCCAGGCTTACCTTCCTAAAGACGGGAACGGCCAGGGAGATGATGAAGAGCTTTACCGAGGAATTCCCCATCTCCATCGTAGCCTCCACCCAGAGAATCGTCCACAGCCCCAAGCGCCATACCTTTGGCTCTGTGATATACGATGCCGCAAAGGACGAGTACTATGAGGAAGAGCCGTACCGGGATATTGAGGTGGTGGACCGGATTGGCAGCGGCGACGCCTATATATCCGGAGCTCTTTACGGGCTGCTCAGTACGGGCGGTGATTGTGCCAAGGCAGTTGCCTTCGGAAATGCCACGGCAGCGGTGAAAAACACCATCCCCGGAGATCTGCCGTCCTCCAACCTGGAGGAAATTGAGACCATCATCCATGCCCACAACCAGGCGGGGCCCCAGAGCGAGATGGCCCGGTAAGAGTTGGAACGTATTTGTGTAAACACTTTGTAACATTTGCCATAAGGTTCATTCTAAATTCAGAATTCTTAAGAAATACTTTATTGGATATGGACAGTAAATGATATATACTTCTCATACAGACATAACAAGTGCCTTCCGGCAGGCCCATGGCTTCCGACAGGCAGATGAAAAGGAGAAGATAATATTGAGAAAATATCATTTATATGCAGCAGGAATTTGTGCAGCCATAGCCCTGGGAGCCGCCGGATGCTCGGCAGGTGTCAATGCCGAGACAAAGGCCGACAGCTCCATGACAGCAGAAGCAAATAAAGAAGAGACCACTATGAATGACACAACGGTAGTGGAATCAGTTACCGGAGCCATTGAGAGCATGGAAGAGAGCCGGCCTGAGATTCCCCAGTCCGTACGGATTTACGGACCTGTGACAAAGATGGAGGACGGCAGGCTTTCCATTGACAATCAGTCCGGCATGAGTACCAGCGGCGAGATCATATTGAATGTGGCTGACGACATGACCTATATCCTGGACGCCATGACAGGTCTCCCGGTCGCTCTGGAGGATGTGAAGGACGGAGATACCATTTACGCCTACATAGGGCCGGCCATGACCATGAGCCTTCCGCCCATGACCAATGCCGTCGTGATTTTCACCAACCTACCGGCAGACGCCAAGGCGCCTGACTATGTGGAAGTCAAGTCCATGGTTACGGATGCAGCCACATCCAAATCCGTGCTGACAGCCGCGGACGGAACCGAGTTCACGCTGGCTGAGGACTGCAATATCTTCCCGTATCTCACCAGAAACATCGTGACTCTGGATGACCTGGCGCAGGGAAGAAAATGTGTGGTCTGGTCAGATGATGAGAACACGGCTTCCAAGATTATGTTATTTGCAGAATAATCAACTCCTGCCGGGAAATGTTACTGGACAGGAGAAGGGCTGGCGCCCGGCACAGAAACTTAGCCGGGCGCCAGCCCTCTTTTATATACCGCCATATATGTAATATTGGTTTTTGCCTCTTCGTTTTGCCTGATACATGGCTTCATCCGCTTTTTCAAAGAGGGAGGAAAAATCCCCTCCATGGTCGGGATAAAAGCTGACTCCGATGCTGAAGGTGACCGCGCTCTCCGGCCCAGGGGGCGTATCTGCGTTCCCGTCTGTCTGCACGCACCGGGACAGGGAACAGAGAATGGTTTCCAGCTTGGGCACCACGTCGCCATGGTTATATATGTGAGGCATAAAGGCAATGAATTCATCTCCTCCAATCCGCGCCGTGATATCATTTCTGCGGAAGGCTGACCGGAGGGCTGCGGCCAGGTCCATCAGGACCTTGTCTCCGAAGAGATGGCCGCTTGTGTCATTGATGGATTTGAAGTTATCTATGTCAATCAGAATCAGGGCCCCCATATCTTCCCCGGCTCTTGTGTAGGCTTCAATCCGCCGGATGCATTCCCTGCGGTTCAGAAGGCTGGTAAGAGGATCTAACAGGGCATCCTTCTTTGCCTGGAGAATCTCCTCCTTCTGCTCATTGATATTAGAGATAATGCCGACTATTTTAAGGAGGCGGCCCCTCAAATCCCGGATGGCCGTGGCATTAACGCTGACCCAGAGATAACGGCCGTTCCTGTGCTTTAAACGATATTCGCACTGCATCTGGTCCTGGCCTGCCAGGATGGACTGGAAACAGCTCCGAAGGGGGGAGCTTGTCCTTTTCGTGGATGATATCGGTGGCAAACATGGAGTCAGGGAATCCCTTGACCGGAATCTGGTAGCCGAATTTCTTCTCAAAGGTGGGAGAATAGTAGATATCCCGTGTAAGGCAGTCCAGTTCAAATATGATATCCTGGGTTTGGGACAGTATAATATCGTAGATCTGGCTCTCAATGGCCAGCCGTTCCTGCCTGTCCCTGGCATCTGTCACATCGTGGAAGATGCAGTGGAGGCAGGGAAATTCCCCATCCCCTTTAAGGAGTTCGCCGCATATATGAATCCACCGCAGCTGGCCGTCCCCGGATATGATATGCAGCTCAGACATAAATACACGGCTGCGGGACAGCTGGTACTGTATGTTTTCCAGGAAGATCGGGCGGTCTTCTTCGCATATACGGTCTAAAAAGGAGATGGGAGCACCTGACGGCAGACAGCCGTTTTCTATGCCCAGCAAAAGGAACAGGCTGTGGTCTGCCTGGATCAAGGTCAGGTGATCATCGTATCTGCATTCAAAAACCCCTCCTGTGACAGCTTCCAGTCCCATTGCTTCCCCGGTTTTAATCATATGAATCGCCCCCTGTTTGAAGGCCGTCCGTGAAAGGCAGAGAAAATAGCGAATTACAATATTTCGCATATCATAAAAAACAATTAATACCTATTACCAAACGGCCGCACTTACACCCATTATTTGTAAATAAAAAAAGTCTTTTGTATTGTACCACAAAGTATAAAATAACCAGTTTATTATAATATACTAATACCAAGATTACAATAGTCAAGTAAATAATAAGCAGAGGAAGTTATATATACCAATGGAACTGGACTATAAGGCAATAGGAAAACGAATCAAGATACAGAGAATACAAAAAGAAATGACGCAGGACAAGCTGGCGGAGCTTACGGGATTATCCAACCCCCATATTTCCAATGTGGAGACGGGAAGTACACAGGTGAGCCTGAAAGCCCTGATTGCCATTGCCAACGCGCTGGAGATTACCCCGGATGTGCTGCTCTGCGACAACATACGATATGGAAAACACATTTTTAAAAATGCGGTTATGGAGGCAGTGGATGACTGCGACGAGGTGGAGATACGGATTATGGCCGATATGGTCCAGGCGCTGAAGCGGTCCATACGGAACCGGAAAAAGTATTTTACAGGACAGGAATAGAGTAGAATGGAGATAGAATAGAAGGAGGACCCGGCAGCCGCAGGACAGCGGTTTCCGGGTCCTCTTTCCATATGATTTTTCAGTTTAATTGCCGCACTCGATGCTGATTTCATTGAATTTTTCCAGAATGTCGTCAATGCAGAGCGCCTGCTTTTCCCCGTCCTCTTTGTCCACCACGGCGCGGCCCTGGTGCATCATCAGGAGACGGTCCCCGTATTCCACGGCGTAGCGCAGGTTGTGGGTCACCATGATGGTGGTCAGTTTTTTTTCTTTAACAATCTTTCCGGTCAGCTCCATGATGGTCTCGGCGGTCTTGGGGTCCAGGGCAGCCGTGTGTTCATCTAAAATAAGAAACTCAATGGGAGTCATGGTGGACATGAGAAGGGCCATGGCCTGGCGCTGGCCGCCGGAAAGGACTCCCACCTTCACGTCCATCTTATCCTCCAGTCCCAGTCCCAGGGAACGGAGGGATTCACGGTAATACTCCAGTCTCTGCCGGTTGGTTCCCGGCCTCAGGTTAAAGGCCTTACCCTTGTTGTCCGCCAGGGACATGTTTTCCAGTATGGTCATGGTAGGACATGTGCCCATGGCCGGATTCTGATAAACCCGTCCGATGCGGCGCTGGCGCTTGTATTCGGGAATCCGGGTGATGTCCTTACCGCCGATTATGATCCGTCCCTCATCCAGGGGAATACTGCCGCAGATAATGTTTAAAAGGGAGGTTTTGCCGGAGCCGTTGCTTCCCACCACGGACACAAACTGATGGTCCCTTATGGTCAGGTTGAAGTCCTCAAACAGGCACATTTCATTGACCGTGCCGGCATTGTAGTATTTATTGATGTGCTTCAGCTCAAGCATGGCTCTTTACCTTCTTTCCCCTGGAGGAGCTTGCCACCAGGATGATGAGGAATAAAATGGATGTAATCAGCTTTAAGTCCGAGGCCGTCACTGGGAAGGAGACGGTAATGGTTCCAAAGGTAAGCCTTAAGTCCCCTAAGAGCAGGGCCAGGGATACGCATGCCTTGTAGATGATGGAACCTATGATAACAGCCGTGGTGGACTTCACAAAGCCGAACCGTTTAAACAGCTGGGTGCCTATGATGACATTGGCCAGGCCGATGACAATGGTGCCGGTGCCGGTGGAGATCTCAAAGAATCCCTTCTGCTGGCAGTACACGCTGCCGGCCAGGGCTGCAAACCCATTGGCAATGGCCAGGCCGATGATCTTCACCATGCCCTTATCCTTGGCCAGGGAGGTGACCAGCAGGTCATTGTCGCCCACAGCCCTGAGAAGATAACCGGACCGGGTTTTCAGGTAAGCGTCCAGGAGCAGCTTGCAGATAAGGACGATTACCAGAAGGATGATGGTCACTGTATAGGGCTTTAGGGCCTGGGGAATGGTGCGCTCCAGCCATGGATTGCTGAAAATCGTGTCTTTGCTGAAAATGGGCAGGTTGGACTTGCCTGCGACCCTTAAGTTAATGGAGTAGAGGGCGGTCATGACAATGATTCCCGACAGCAGGTCCCGTACCTTCAGCTTGACGTGGATAAGTCCGGTGACGCAGCCCGCCGCGGCTCCCAAAAGAAAGGAGAGGGGAAGGGCCGCAGCCGGATGGATGAAACCTCCGGCTATGCCGGTAGCGGTAAAGGCGGCTCCCAGAGGGAAGGTCCCGTCCACGGACAGATCCGGAAAATCCAGAATCCGGTAAGTGATGTATACGCCCAGGGCCATGATGGTGTACACCAGGCCTTCTTCAAAGATACCTAAAATAATCGTTGTCATGATGCTCCTCCAGATAATGATGATAGCGCTTTACTGGGCAATCTCAGTGAACAGCTCAGCTGCATTTTTTGTCAAATCTTCCGGCAGTGTGATGCCCAGATTTCCGGCCACCTGTGTGTTGCCGTAGAAGGCGGCTTCCTTGATGGTTTCGTAATTCATTTCACTGGCTTTTTTCTCGCCCCTCAGTACCTGTGCAGCCATCTTGCCTGTCTGCCTGCCCAGTTCGATGTAGTCCAGTCCCATGGCAGCCAGGCAGCCAATCTTTACCTGCTCAATCTCACTGCCGAATACAGGTATATTCTTGGCAGCCGCCTTATCTAGGATAACGGGAAGGGAGGCAACTACCGTGTTGTCGGTCAGGTTGGTGATGCAGTCTACCTTATTAATAAGCGTGTCGGCAGCCAGGGCGATATCAGCGGAGGATGAGATGCCTGTGTCCACGATTTCAAAACCATACTGTGGAGCCAGCGCCTTGTACTCGGCAATGGCGGATTCGGAATTCACCTCGCTGGTGGTGTACATGATGCCGATATTTTTAGCTTCCGGAAGAATCTCACGGATCATCTTCAGCTGGGCCTCCACGGGGAGCTTATCGCTGGTGCCCGTAATCTCGCCTACCGGAGTGCCGTCTCCATTGGCCAGCTCTGCGGCCACGGGGTCGGTTACGGCAGTGAAGATAACAGGAATGTCTGACTTCTTAGCCACCCCGTACTCTGCCTGGGCCATGGGAGTTGCGATGCCGCACATCAGGTCCACGCCCTTGCCGGCGAAATTGGTTGCAATCTGGCTGGCCGTACCGCCGTCAGCCTGGGAATTATCGTAAAGCACGGTCAGGTTCACACCC
Organism: Clostridia bacterium; assembly: GCA_021201905.1. GTDB lineage: Bacteria > Bacillota > Clostridia > Lachnospirales > Lachnospiraceae > Enterocloster. Next base: position 3,210 of record JAJQEA010000059.1, on the reverse strand, counting down.
TCCTCGATGCCTTCCTCTGCCAGGCCGGCCATGAAGCCTTCGCGGCAGTTGTCCAGAGAACCATGCTCTGCAAACTGGCCCACTCCGATGGTGTAGGAGGCGCTGTCAGCAGAAGCTTCTGCCTTGGACTCGCCGGTCTTGTCAGCGGATGAGGATGCATCAGCGGACGACGCGTCAGCGGCTGAGCCGCCGGGGTTTTGGGCATCCCCATTTTCAGACCCGGTTGCGGCAGAGGTTTCAGCGGGCTGGGCCGCGGTGGTGTTCTGGGAAGTGGAAACGCAGCCTGCCAAGAGGGATGCGCTTAAAGCAGCGGTTAACAGCATTGCAATTGTCTTTTTCATAATAGTGTTTCCTCCTGATTTAAAATTATATTTGGATGATAAAAAATGTCGTTGGATAAGGGACTTTCTGAGAGACCATCATTTGAATAAAGCAGGAATAAAAAAGTCCCAATCATAGCTTATGCTACGATTGAGACGAATGAAATCCGCGGTGCCACTCAAATTGACTAAAAAGTCCACTTTACACATACCAATATATGCGCCGCATGTATAACGGTTGCGGAATCCGTCGGTCCCTACAGATGATATTATCCTTCAAGACCGCCCTCAAAAGTCCATTCAGCTGCCAGCCCTATACCGCAATCCCACCGCCTGCGGCTCTCTGTGCTAAAGCTTTGATAGCTTACTCCTCTTTCTCTACGGTTTCATTTATTAACCCGTATCTTAATACAATAAAACGGATTTGTCAAGAGTGTTTTGAAAATTCATATAAAGTCATGTAATGTCACACAAAAGTGTAAAAGAACTTTTATTGGTTGATGAAATGTGGTAGACTGTAGGTGTGGAAGGGAACCTTTTAGATTCCAGACAAAGGTGTTTATAATAAAATGTGTTCGCAACAAGGAGGAAAGTTCTATGAGCCGGTTACTTGTGGTGGTGGATATGCAGAAGGATTTTGTGGACGGAGCTTTGGGCAGTCCTGAGGCCCGGGCCATTGTCCCTCATGTGCTGGATAAGATAAAGGCGTACCAGGACGCGGGAGACGAGGTGGTATTTACCCTGGACACCCATTTTGACAATTATATGGATACCATGGAAGGGAAGAAGCTTCCGGTGGTCCATTACGTCAAGGGAACGCCGGGCTGGGAACTGGTTCCGGAGCTTCAGGGAATTTCAGGCACCCGTTTTGAGAAGCATACCTTCGGAAGCAGGGAGCTGGCGGATTACGCGGCACAGGGACAGTATGATTTTGTGGAGCTGGTGGGCCTGTGCACGGATATCTGCGTCATATCCAACGCCATGCTGATCAAGGCAGCAATACCAGACACATCCATACAGGTGGACGGGGCCTGCTGTGCGGGGGTTACACCCCAAAGCCATCACAATGCCCTCAGCGCCATGGGAATGTGCCATATAGACATTGTATAGACGTGAAAGAGACCACAACCCTGTCATGGGCACGGCTGTGGATTAGGAATAAGGGGGATACTCAATATGAATGACAAACATTTTGTAATTACCATTGAACGCCAGTACGGAAGCGGCGGCCGCCTGACAGGCAAACGCCTGGCCGAGGAGCTGGGCATTCATTTTTACGATGAAGAGATACTTAAGATGACCTCTGAGACCAGCGCCATAGGAGAGCAGTACTTCAGACTGGCCGATGAAAGGGCAGGAAACAATCTGCTGTACCGCATAGTGACCAGCATGAAGCCGGAGCTGACAGAACCGGATAAGGACGGCCCAAACATTACTTCGCCGGAGAACCTGTTCCGGTTCCAGTCATCGGTCATCCGCAGGCTGGCAGCCTCTGAGACATGTATTATCGTAGGCCGCTGCGGCAACTATGTGCTTCAGGACCAGATGGATAATCTGGTGCGCATCTTTGTATATGCGGATACGGTCACCAGAATCCGCAGGGTCATGGACGTGGATAAGGTGGATGAGGCGGAAGCGCTCCGCAGGATGAGACGGATTGACAAGGAGAGGACGGAGTATCACCGCTACTTTACCGGCAGGGAATGGATGGATATGGAAAATTATGATCTTCCCATCAATGCCAGCCGGATTGATTATGACCAGATGATTCAACTGATAAAAGACTATCTGAAGCTCAAAGGATTCCTGTAGAAGGAAGGGCCGGGGCTCAGGAGATGACAGAGGTGCATTGCGATGAGCAGTATATTTGCGGGAATCATGATTCCCTTTATCGGGACCACGGCAGGGGCAGCCTGCGTGTTCTTTCTGAAAAACGCCTTGAAGCCCAACGTCCAGAAGGCATTTCTGGGATTTGCGTCAGGTGTAATGGTGGCGGCTTCCGTCTGGTCCCTTTTGATCCCGTCCATGGACATGAGCGGGCACATGGGCAAGCTGGCATTCATCCCTACTTCTGTGGGCTTTCTTTTGGGAATTGGTTTCCTGCTTCTGTTGGATGAGATAATACCTCATCTGCACATCGATACAGAGCAGCCGGAAGGACCAAAGAGCAGCTGGAAAAAGAGCACCATGCTGGTGCTGGCAGTGACCCTTCACAACATACCCGAGGGAATGGCAGTGGGTGTTGCGTTTGCAGGACTTCTGTCACAGAACGGATCCATCACCATGGCAGGCGCTCTGGCCCTGTCCGTGGGTATTGCCATACAGAATTTCCCGGAGGGAGCCATCATATCCCTGCCTCTTAAGGAGGCGGCAGGGAAGGGGAAGGCGTTTATCTACGGCACCCTTTCAGGCGTGGTGGAGCCCATAGGCGCTGTCCTCATGCTGGTGTTGGCCGAGTTTTTAGGCCCGGTTCTTCCCTACTTCCTGTCCTTTGCGGCAGGCGCCATGATATACGTGGTAGTGGAGGAATTGATTCCGGAGTCAGCCGAAGGAGAGCATTCCAATGTGGCAACCATTGGATTCGCCGTTGGGTTTGTGGTGATGATGATACTGGATGTGGCGCTGGGGTAGGACATAGCGCCGGGGTGGAATGTGGCGCTGGGGTAGAACGTGGCGTTACATTGTTTTCCGGCAGTCATGGCAGTGGTGGGTTTTAATGTCAGGCCGGTTTTTTAGCAGAGACAGAACAGGTCCTGATGCCAGTGCTGTTAAGTTAATAGTGAACTGAGAACAGATATTTTTGAAAAAAAGGCTAAAGATTCATTTCTTTCGCCTTTTTTGATGCGGCCTTTTTTGATTGCAGTTAACACGAATTTGGGTCTTGATACAG
>JAJQEA010000415.1 GCA_021201905.1 Clostridia bacterium | reverse complement strand
GCTCCCCACTGCCTGCCCCGTGATGCCCCTCGGCCTCCACGGAAATAAGGAATTCCTCCCCCAGGGATTTGATGCGGATGCACCCGAAATTCCTTCCTCTGTGAAGCCTGGCCGGTATAATACGGTATCCCACCCTGCACCGGCCCTGGACAAAATCCTGGTCCGTAATCCGGCAGGTCCCCAGTTCAATGAAGGAGGTGTCCGAGGTTATGTCCGCCGACACATACCCCCAGGTTCCTGCCGCTATATCAATATAATCCTCCGCGATTCCTGTCAGATTCTCATAGGTCCTGGTACCGGTGTCCATGGTAAGCTTTACCGGTTCCTTCACCTGCAGGGCCACCAGGAATTCCTCCAGCAGGTTTCTTCTGCCGGCCCTTCCCTTTAACCCGTCATAGATGGTACGGACCCGGGAATCCTGCATGAAGGGGGCCTCTGTAAAATCCTGGTATTCAAACATCCTCAGCGCCTTTTCCAGGTCCTTCTTAGCCAGCAGCCCAAAGTCCCTGGGCGTCTTTAAATTTCCCAGAACCTCCCCTGAATCGCCGGCCTGTACGCGCAAAGAATAAGGAATCTCCCTCTCACCGCCATTGGTGACCAGGTAAAAAGATCCCTTGATTTCGTCCCCGTGCTCTGAAAAACCCACGTTGACTTCATATATAATCCGGTTGCGAAGCCCGCCAAAGGCGCTGTTCACCACCCGGACCCTTTCATGGCTGGAATACACCAGCCCTTTTATATGCAGGTTATTGCCGCTGCTCACCAATATCTCGCCACGGATGACCTCACCCGCAGGAACCGAAGCCTCCACCCGTTCCGGTGTCAGCACCAGCTCCGGCGAACCATTGTCAATGATTCCCCTGGCCAGACGGTTAATACGTTCCCTCATAGTACCACCTGTATCTTTATCCTTCTGTGTAAAATGTCCACACTTACGTAACATGATATCACATTTCGGGTTGTTTTAAAAGTTTTAATTACATCTTTTGTTTAAACCATACCAATTTCAAAAGGAACTTGATAAACACCTGCAAAATTGTTATGATATATAAAAATGCATTTTTGTGTTTCTACTATATTCTACTATATAAGGAAAAGGACGGAACGGATTATGACAACCAACGAAAAAGCACTGCTGCTCCATGAGGAATGGAAGGGAAAACTTGAAACCACATCAAAAGCAAAGGTCGCTTCCAGGGAAGACCTGGCCCTTGCCTATACCCCGGGCGTTGCCGAGCCCTGCAAGGTGATTGCCGCCGACCCGGAGGCAGCTTACCGGTACACCATCAAATCCAACACCATTGCCGTTGTTTCCGACGGAAGCGCCGTACTTGGCCTGGGCAACATAGGACCTCTGGCCGCCATGCCTGTCATGGAGGGAAAGGCTGTGCTCTTTAAGGAATTCGGAGGTGTCAACGCCTTCCCTATCTGCCTGGATACCCAGGACACCCAGGAAATCATTGAGACCATTGTGCGCATCGCTCCCGCCTTTGGCGGCATCAACCTGGAGGACATCTCGGCCCCCAGATGCTTTGAGATAGAGGAGGCGTTAAAAGAGAGACTGGACATCCCGGTGTTCCACGACGACCAGCACGGCACTGCCATTGTGGTCCTGGCTGGTGTCATCAACTCCCTCAAGCTGACCGGCAAAAAGAAGGAAGATTGCCGCGTGGTGGTAAACGGCGCCGGCTCCGCGGGCATTGCCATCACAAAGCTGCTGCTTACCTACGGATTCGCCCATATTACCATGTGCGATAAGAGTGGCATCCTGAGCAAGGGCGCAGAGGGCTTAAACTGGATGCAGGAAAAGATGATGGACGTGACCAATCTGGATCACAGGACCGGTACCCTGGCAGATGCCATGAAGGGCGCCAACATCTTTGTGGGTGTATCGGCTCCCGGAATCGTGACCCGGGACATGGTGGCATCCATGAATAAGGACGCCATCCTCTTTGCCATGGCAAATCCTGTACCGGAAATCATGCCTGATCTGGCAAAGGCTGCCGGGGCGCGCGTGGTGGGGACAGGCCGTTCCGACTTCCCCAACCAGGTAAACAACGTGGTGGTATTCCCAGGAATCTTTAAGGGCGCGCTGGAAGGCCGTGCATCTGCCATCACCGAGGAAATGAAGCTGGCTGCCGCCGAAGCCATTGCAGGACTGGTGGACGAGAAGGATTTAAGTGACGATAACATACTTCCCGAAGCCTTTGATCCCCGCGTGGCCGATGTGGTCAGCAGCGCGGTAAAGGACCACATTCGAAAATAATAAGAAAACCCTGATGGAGCGTGTGTGATATGCTTACTGAACCTATGACCTTGTACAAACTGATGAATCTCTATATGTTGAAGCAGGTGAACTTCCCCCTGACGAACGCCCAGCTCACCAACTTTTTCACAGAGCATGAATACACCACCTATTTCACCCTCCAGCAGGCCTTAAATGAGCTGGAAGACGCCGGTCTGGTCCACAAGGAGGCCAGCCACAACAGCACCCGGTATGACATCACCAGGGAAGGCGAGGAAACCCTCAACTTCTTTGGCAAGAACATATCCTCTGCCATTATCGAGGACATGGACCAGTACCTCAAGGAGAATAAGTTCCGTCTCCGGGAGGAGGTGGGTACCACGGCCGACTTTTATAAGGGGACCAATCAGGACTACATTGTCCACTGTGAGGTCCGCGAAAATAAGATGACCCTGATTCGTCTGGATCTGTCCGTCCCTGACCGGGAGCAGGCCGAATCCATGTGCAATACCTGGAAAACAAAAAGCCAGGAAATCTATGCCCACGTCATGCGGTCACTTTTATCCTGACTTGCTGTGCCGGTATATCTGCTTCCACCGGGAAGTGTTTCCACTAAAGTTTTCACTAAAAAGAGATTTGTTCCAATAACAGTTCCAAAATCTGCCGGGCATTTGCGTCCGGCTTTTTTTCGCATATATCATAGATGGTTGCCGCCAGCCTGAAATTCTCCCCCAGGTTCCGGATGACCCATTCCCTGGATTCACCGGCCTTTCTCAGGCGTAAGATTTTCGCTATGAGGAACAGGTATTCCTTTTCCTGGTCCGGGGCGGGTTTGGCGGCTTCCTGCCTGGCCGCCGGCTGTCCCCCGTATCTGTCTGCCTTTAACGCGCCCTTTGCCTGCTTCTGCTTATAGCGTTTCTGCTGCTTTTCATACTTGCTGGCCTTGGCCTTTTCACTCTGTCAGGTGGCTGCTCCCGGCGTCCCGTACCACTGTTCCAGCCAGATGGTCTCCACCTCATACGCTCCGTCCTCAATGGTCATCACAGCCATGGAAAGGGGCAGGGTAAAACGCTTATAGCCGCAGCTTCCCGGATTCAGCCAAAGTCTCCCGCTGATTTCCTGCTGGTAATACATATGGGAATGGCCGAATATGACCACCTGAATATCCCTCAGCACGCTGGGAATATCCACTCTCTCATGGGCCATGATAAACTTGACCCCTCCGATTTCAAACCGGTTTACCTGTCCAAGGCCCCCGGACCATCCCCTGTCGTTATTTCCCCTTACCGCGTACAGAGGCTGGTCCACATTCAGCTTATGGTACAGCATCTGATTGTCAAAATCCCCCGCATGGACAATCACATCGCAGGTTTCAAGAATCCT
>JAJQEA010000134.1 GCA_021201905.1 Clostridia bacterium | reverse complement strand
TTCGCGGCATCACGCATGTATTTTAAGTGCTCGTCCAGGAAGTCCATGGAGTCCTTTATGGCTGCAGTATTGGCGGCAGTGTTTCCAGTGTTACCAGCTATTTCCGGACCTGCCCCACCGGAATAATTATTTTCCTCAGCTGTATTCTTAGCGCTCTTCTTTTCTTCTGCCTCCGCCTTCGCTGCGGCAATCCTACGTTCCCGCTCCTTCTGGCTTTGGTTGGCCTCGTACTGCATCCAATACAAATTCTGCGCTCTGGCCTTCTTATCAGCCAGATTCTGGTTCTGCAATGTTGCAAGGTCTGCGGCTCTCTGTTTTTGCTTTGCTTCCTCTTCCAACGCCGCGCCGGTTGCAAATTCAACATGTGAAATCACCTCAATGGAAGTTCCCGCGATACTATTAGTCAGCTCAATTAGTCTGTTGATTTGGTCAATCGCACCATTTATAAAATCCTGCAGGATTGTCAGACCAGCCACCTTTAGGTTTCCAAGAGTATTTAGTACTCCAACTTTAAATGCTGTAAAGCCATATTGCATGTTGTCTATGCCGTTCTGGATGCCGTTCCATACCGTTACAAATCCGATTCGCAGCTTATCAGCCCAGGTAAGGACGGAGTTTACAGCTATCAGCCAGGCCACCTTTATTCCACCGACACGGTGTATCCAGACCGCGATGACAGCTACTACAGCCATTATACTGATTATTATCCATGTCAGCGGACAAGCCAAGAGTGCAATATTTAATCCATTCTGAGCGCCTGCGGCTGTTGCGGTAGCCGCGGCTTCAGCCAAATCTGCCCCTGTTTTAATTGCTGCTCTTGCCGCCGCCACAGCCTTTAGCCCATTACTAATTGCCTGCACAGTATTATAAGCAATCACAACTCCCTTGTAAGTGATGAGCGCCGCCGTCACACCTCCTATAACAGGTCCAAGCCATGACCAGTTATCTTGAATGAATCCAGCTGCGCCCACCATCGATTCAATCACTTGTCCAACGATGGGTATAATTTCACTAAGGACTCCAGCAAACCCCATGACCACGGTTTCAGCAGCCGGCATGTTGGCATTTACTATGCCAAAGAACTGCATCATAGCCGGATAGAGCCTGGCTCCCACAGTCTCCTTGATGTCCCCCCAGGTATTTGCCATCTGCTGAATCTGGCCCTGCGGTGTATTCGCCATGATGGCATTCATGTTGCTTACGTTGTTCGTGATTACCTCCGCAAGGGTGGCCGCACGCTCCTGTTCATTGCCATATTTGAGTATCTTTTCCTGTGCTGCACTAAATGTAACGCCCACGCGTGTGAGTGCTCCGACCTGCCCCTGCATGACCTTTCCCATCATGTTTCCGATATTAATGGCATCCTGTGTACTTACATTAACGCCATTTTGTTGTACGGCAAGGTCGTTCATTGCTGGAATCAATGTATTCAACGCTTCTGTGGAACTTAGGAATGTACCCAACTGCTGGGCCCCGGATAACTGCACCTCGTCTCCAACAACACCAAGCGCCTGCTGGGCTGCCGTAAGTTCCTTCACGGATTGTATTTCAGCGGGGCTTGCTCCCATGCGCTGTCTCATGATGGCTCCCAGTTTCGTCTCGGCCTCGCTTTGCACGTTTTGAAGTGAAGTCGTGTCACCGATGAAATTAACCGCCATCTTGATTCCCTGGACACCTGTATACATTCCTACTAACTGCTTTATGCGGCTTCCCAAGCCAGCATAAGCATTTCCACCGTTTCTGACTGATTGATTAAACTTCTCCTGAACTGTTATGTTGTCCCTTATGTTCCTTTCCGCAGTGGACACGGCGGAATTAAGCTGTTGGTATGCCTTATTCGCGGCACTGATATCCATACGAGACATGGCATTATTTAATTCATCCTGTATGGATACAGCCTGGCCCAGTTGTCCCCTCAATGTTTCCAACTGATTATTGGTCTGTTCGGTCCGTAAATTTACCGGGATATTATTTAATTCCTGAACTCGCATTGATATAGCCTGTATTCGGTTCTGTAAGGCTGCCATGTCATTCAGCATACCTGGTGGCGTAACAGTCATCCTATTTGCCTGTGATGATATTGCCTGCTGGGTCTGATACAACTGCTGTGCCATCTGGTTGGCTGATTGATATTCAGATGCAAACCTGTCTGCCCCAGAGCTTGTAAATACTTTAGGTTCTGATGTCTGTGCCCAAGTGGGTTCTGGCACGCTTACCGGCTTGTTTTGTACGCGTTCCAGTTCTTCCTGGTATTGCGCTACTGCTGCGGATGCACTGTGCACCTGTTGCACCGCAGTCTCCCATTGAGCTGTATTAATTGCCATCTCACTGGCCGTCTGGGCAGCACTAAAGCTGCTTACCATCATATTCATGGCAGCAGTAATGGATGATAAGACCGGCGACATCCTATCATTTAATTGTATGGATGTTGATATGGCAGACACGAATTCATCTCCTTTCACCACATAACAAAAGCACCTGGATTTCTCTAGGTGCTCATCATCCTAAATTTCATAACTTTTTGACCTTTGTTTATTAGCCAGTTCATCCCTCATTTTCATCACCTTTAATGCTGATGACGATGCACTCCAAAAAACGATTTGTTTCTTCTCTCCATTTTTATCTAAATAGTTTATGACATAATATGATGTCGGAATATCGCCCTTTCTAAAACCGCTTTCAACGTTCCCTTTATACCTTTGCATATAATCATTTTTACCAAGAACTTCCACAGACAATATCCGGTTTCTGTCAAGCCTCACCTCCGTGTATGGATTAATTTTAGTGATGCGCAGGCAATCCTCCATTAATAATATCTGACAAGGCTGATTAACAGGAAACTCATTTAATTCCCCCTCATAATACATAACCCTTATTCCATCTGGTATCTTCTCTTTCTTCCCAAACAGTCCCATAACATTTCCTCCACCTTTACTTAATCTGGGAATATTATACCATCTCTTCTTTTCATATTCTATCGTTTCTTTCCTTTTTTCAGTCTCTGCGCTTCTTTTTTATCCCTTTCCAGCTTCATGTTAACCGCAGCTATCACAAAAGCCTGTTCATCAGTATCAAGCTCAAGAAACTCATGCGGCCACCGATGGAGTTTATGGAGGCAATAGTAGGCCACATTTGCCTCCATATCGCCTCCTTCTATCAGTTTTTTGCCTCATCCACCTTATCCTGCATGGTCTTATCAAACCCATGGTACTCCTGCAGCTGGCCCATAAAAGCATTGTATTCCCCAGGGTCATCCAGCATCTCCACTATCAACTGCTCCGCGCCCATTACACCGTAGGAGTCCTGAAGTTCCTTATCATTCAGGTTTGGATATACCACACATGCAGCTGCCATCTTAGCCAGGTAACGATTGGCGTAAAACTTTGGCCGGTACATTCCTGGCTTTCCCGTCACCTGTATATCCACGGTACAATCTTCCCGCAGGGCATTATCCTCTTTTGTAGACAGCGGCCGGATTTCCCACATCATCGGTTTTCCATTCTCATCCAAAAAGGATGCCGTTGCTGCAATCTTTAAATTCTCCTTAGTTCTCTTATTCTTTTTTAAAAACCTGCTTAAATCTCCCATAATCTCTCATCCTCTCTTTCTTACTGCAGTCCCTGCAGGT
>JAJQEA010000222.1 GCA_021201905.1 Clostridia bacterium | reverse complement strand
GGCCAAGGCAACTCTTTCCCGCGGCCTGAAAAACACCCATTTCCAGGCCGCAATTTCATTCAATTTTTCCTTAAAAACAACTATATTTCGTGGTTTTATCCACTATTTCTTTTCAAAAACCACAGGCAGCATCTAAACTACCATATCTTAATGTGGTGCTGCGGCGGAATAGATGCCCACATCAGCTTACATTAAATTCCGCTTTATAATGGCTAATACCCTTACTTCAGGAAACGCCTTATCAATCCAGGTTCCCAAAACCCATACTCAAAGAAAAGTCATCCACACTTACACGACGGCAATCTCCATTTACACCTTTTGCCGTGTCGTCCCACAGCTGCGCCCGCAGGCCGCGCATGCGGAAGGGGCCACTGCACATCCGCCCATGGCTGTCTCCCTGAAATCCGGCGAAAGACGCCTCCCCACCTGATACATGGCAGCCAGCATCTCATCAAAGGGAATCAGCTGCCTGATTCCGCTTAAGGAAAGTTCCGCCGCGGTCAGGGCATTTGCAACCCCCATGGCATTGCGGTTCTGGCAGGGATATTCCACCAGGCCGCCTACCGGGTCACACACCAGCCCCAGAAGGTTCATCAGGGATGTGGACGCCGCATCCAGGCATTGAATCGGTGTTCTTCCCATCAGCTCCACGGCTGCAGATGCCGCCATGGCGGAAGCCACACCCACCTCTGCCTGACAGCCACCCACTGCTCCGGCCACCGTGGTATTACGCATGGCAAGATATCCGATGGCGCTGGAATTATACAGTGCCGGAAGAAGGGATGCATCAGAAAAACCGTGTGATTTCTGAAGAGCCAGCAAGACGCCTGGAACGACGCCTGACGATCCGGCTGTGGGGGCAGCGACAATCAGCCCCATGGAACTGTTTACCTCCAGTACAGCCATAGCCGCAGCTATGGCAGTGGAAAGAGTTGTCCCACATATGGAGTTACCTTCCCTGCAATGACGGGCCACCAGGGCAGCTTCCCCGCCAATAAGTCCGCCCATGGAATTACGGGACTTTTGAAGTGGCTCAGAAGCAGCGCGCTGCATGATTTCCAGAACCTGCAGCATCCGTTCATCGACCGCTTCCCTTGTCATCTCCATTTGATGGCATTCCCTGCAGACCATCACTTCCGAGATGGGATATCCGTTATTTTCGCAGAGCGCAAGTAGCTCCGCCCCATTTTTAAAATCCATCACCGTTCCTCCCTTATCTGTATCAGCGTGACACATTCCACATTGGGGTTATCCTTAATCCGCTCCAGTATGGCAGGCGGCAGCGTACCGTCAAATTCCACGATGCTGTAGGCCGTATTACCTCTGGATTCCCGAAACAGCTTCATAAAGGCAATGTTAACCTTCCCTTCGCTTAAGCAGCCTGCAGTATGGGCCGCCATGCCAATACAGTCCCTGTGGACCACAATCAAGGTATTGTATTCGCCTGTAAAATCCACAAGGATGCCGTTAATTCTGGTAATCCGTATTTTTCCGCCTCCTATGGATTCGCCTCTCATCAAAATCCGTTTCCCCGATTCACCACACAGGCGGATATCAACGGTATTGGGATGCAGTTCTGTTTCTGTCTCATTGGGGATGAACTCCCAGGCAATGCCCTGTTGTCCCGCCAATTCGTATGCCTGCCGTATACGCGCGTCATCGGTGGAAAAACCCATAATCCCTCCCAGCAGCGCCCGGTCTGTTCCATGACCCTTGTACGTTTTGGCAAACGAGCCGTAAAGGGTAAAAGACACCTCACAGATCGGTTCACCTAACATTTTCCGTGCCATCAGGGCAATGGAACAGGCCCCTGCGGTATGGGAGCCGGACGGTCCCACCATATTTGGCCCCAAAACATCAAAAATACTGATTAATGCCATGATTCTTTCCTCTTTTCCTATGGAATCGTATGAATTTATTTTAGCATGCAATATAAACAAATCAAATTCATGCTTTTTATGATATAATTGAATTTAATTAATACTAAAGAAAGGGGCACTCATGGAAATCAGGCAATTACAGACCTTTGTCACCGCAGCACGCTTGGAAAGTTTTTCAAAGGCCGCGAAACTTTTAGGCTATTCCCAGTCGGCTGTCACCGTTCAGATCCGGTTGCTGGAGGAGGAACTTGGGACCCGTCTGTTTAACCGTCTTGGGCGGAGGATATCCCTTACGGCACAGGGACAGCGCTTTTTTGGAGCAGAGCCAGCAGATTCTTACATGCATCTGCCAGGCAGCTGAAAGTGCAAAGGAGGAGGGCGAACTGAAGCATCCCCTCCATATCGGCACTCTGGAATCCCTCTGTTCTTCAAAGCTGCCGCCTGTCCTTGGCTGGTTCAGAACCTGCCATCCCAAGGTTCCAATTAAGATTACAACCGCCACCCCCGGACAGCTCTATGAGCTTCTGGAGCAGGACCGGCTGGATTTGATTTATCTCCTTGACCGGTCCCGCTACAATAAAAACTGGATTAAGGCCATGGAGGTAACGGACCCTATTGTGTTTGTCACCTCCTCCGGTTACTGGGGGGAACGTCCCAGACACATATGCCTGCGCGATATCATCCAGGAACCTTTTTTCCTTACTGAAAAAGACGAGAACTACCGGAAAGAGTTGGACGCCTTTTTAGAATCACAGGACCTGGAACTGATTCCGGCCATGGAAATCAGTAACACTGATTTCATCATCCGCATGTTAATGGAAAATGGCGGGATTTCCTACCTGCCCGGCTTTGCAGTCAAGGATGGGATGCAAAGCGGCAGGCTGATAGCCCTGGATGTGCAGGATATACACACAGTCATGTACCAGCAGATATTCTTGCACAAAAGCAAATGGAAAACCAGGGAAATGAGTGCATTCATTGACAAAGTAACGGAAACATTGAAAGAAAACCACAAAAGGAGCGAATATGGAGATTCAACTGATGAAAAATAGCACCACCCCGCTGTACAAACAGATCCGGAATACAATCCGCAGCCAGATTCTTTCCGGCCAGCTTCCCGACGGCTTTAAGCTGCCCTCGGAGCGCCAGTTGGTGCAGCGTCTGGGCGTCCACCGCAACACGGTCAAAAAAGCTTACGGGATGCTCATAGCCGAAGGCCTCATCTATGCCTCATCCAAAGCGCCCAGGGGGTATTTTGTGAGGAACAGCCCCTCTGAGGTAAAGCCCGACGGCAGGCCTGATACAAGGAAAGCATTCTCTTCCCTGGATAAGAATTTCAACTATCATTTTCTCGGGACGCAAAATACATTCCAGCGCCTGTACAACTCCTCATATCTCTCCGATGCCATCCCCTTTGCCGGTGTCCTGGTAAACAGGGAAACCCTGCCATTGTCCTATCTGCATGAAATCATGGGGGAGATTACGGCCGGAGATGACTTAGAACTATTCTGGTTCTGCGATCCCCAGGGAACGGAGCGTATGAGGACAGACCTTGCTTCCATGCTCTTTGAGCGGAAGATTTACGTCCAGCCCCAGAACATCCAGATTATAAACGAGACCTATGAGGCCCTGAGCAATATCGCCTTCATGTATCTGAAGGAAGGTGATTTTGCAATCGTGGAGGAACCGGCCCTTCCTGCCATTGTCAACATCCTCCTGCATACGGGAGCCCACGTGCTCTTTGTACCCGTAGAACA
>JAJQEA010000243.1 GCA_021201905.1 Clostridia bacterium | reverse complement strand
TTATTATTACAGACCAATGCCGGAAGAGGATTTTGTGGCAAAGGTCCTGAAAAAGCTTGCATAAAAAAGAATGACACCGCTTGGGCGGTGTTTTTTCTTGCCCATAAAGGAAGGGCATATGACGGGTCTTACATATACGCGTTTATTTTTATATATTCATATGGAAAAGGATTATAAAAATACAAATGGTGTCGATAACATATAAAGAAGATAACCGATACGGGGATGGCATGCAGGAACAATTGTTAAAATCAGCCAGAGTATCACCAAAAAACTTACAATAGGAGAAAACCGTATGCTAAAAAACATGAAAATTGGAAAGAGGCTGATGTTGTCATTTTTCCTGATTATTGTGGTATTTATCATCTCATCTGCTGTTTCGGCGTTCAGTGTCTATTCCGTATCAAGGAGTCTTAGCAAGTTCTATAATGGTCCGTTCCAGGTGGTGAAAACCTCTTTTGACATGCGAAGGGCGATTCAGAGCGCTGAGCGCAGCATCTTATGGTCCTGCACAACAGAAGACAGCGCAGCCACGGGCGTGCGGCTGGACCAGGCGGCTGCGGACCTGGAGATAGTGAAGGATGGAATCACGCTGCTTAAGAATAAATTTCTGGGCGATATGAGCCTGGTTACAAAGTTTGAAGCAACCATGGAGGAAAGCAGAATCATCAAGGAACAGGTGATTTCATTGAGCAGGGAAAACCAGGTGGATGCGTCCATCGCCCTGTATGATTCGCAATATGCCCCCAAATTGATGGAGGCAAAGGAGCTGCTCAATCAGATTGCGGAGTTTTCCCAATCAAAGGCAAATGAATTTAACCAAGACGGTATCAATACCAGAAATACTGCATTTATTTCCATTGCCACATTAACGGTCGCGATTCTGCTGCTTGTACTTTTCCTGAGCACAATATTGACCAGAAGTCTGACAAAACCGATTTTTGAGATCGAGGAAGCGGCCGGAAGGATGGCGGAAGGAAACCTGAAGGTAAAAATAGATTACATGGCGGAGGATGAGCTGGGACATATGGGGGAGATTACATCGGCAATGCAGCAGATGGCCTCGGGGGATTTGAATGTTGCGGCACGGGAGACCTACCGGGGAGATTTTGCTCCGGTACAAATAGCAATCCGTTCACTGATAGGTTCGCTGAACGATACCCTCATGCAGATTGGGCAGTCCTCAGACCAGGTTGCCAGTGGCGCGAACCAGGTGTCCTCAGGTGCCCAGGCCCTCTCCCAGGGGGCTACGGAACAGGCCAGCTCGGTGGAGGAGCTGGCAGCGACTATCAATGAGATTTCCTCACAGGTCAGAGCCAATGCAGAGAGTGCGAAGCAGGGCAGCGAGCTGGAGGAGGATTCCGGAGTGAAAATGGAGGAAGGCAACCGCCAGATGCAGGAGACCATAGCGGCCATGGTCGAAATCAAAGACAAATCAGGGCAAATCGGAAAAATTATCAAGACCATTGAAGATATTGCATTCCAGACCAATATCCTTGCACTGAATGCCGCGGTGGAAGCGGCCCGTGCCGGAGACGCGGGAAAGGGGTTTGCCGTAGTGGCTGACGAGGTGCGCAACCTTGCCAGTAAATCGGCGGAGGCGTCCAAGAGCACGGCAGCCCTCATTGAAGGTTCTATGCACGCTGTGGAAAGGGGAACGAAGCTGGCGGATGAAACAGCGCAGACCCTTAGCCAGGTTGTGGAGAGCTCCAAGCAGGTGGTTGCTGTTGTGGACAATATTTCACAGGCATCTGCGGAACAGGCATCTTCCATTGCCCAGGTTACACAGGGGATTGACCAGATTTCCAGCGTGGTACAGACAAACTCAGCCACTGCCGAGGAAAGTGCCGCCGCCAGTGAGGAACTGTCAGGACAGGCACAGCTGCTGAAAGATCTGCTTAGCCAGTTCAGGTTTAAAGATACGAATAAGAGCAGAACGGACGAATACATGGGGTAGAAAGATGACTCAGGACAGCATGGTATGCTGGGAGGGAAAAGCATGAGACGTTTACCGACAGTTAACTATATCATTAGATGGCAGCGGACATTAAGCGACAAATGGCTGAAATTAGGGAGTGGGAGCGGATAGCGGAAACAAAGACCGTTAAACAGAATAAATGATTAGACACATCAGGAAATATTTACTAAGGAGAATGGATTTATGAGAAATTTGAAAATAGGGAAAAAATTATCCGTCACGTTTGGTGTTATCATTGTTCTTTTTTTGATTTCACTTATAGTTTCATTTGTCAGTCTAAACAATTCGGGAAATAATTTTAAGGACTTCTATACGGTAGGGTATCCGGTTTCCAATAAGACAACGGATATGCGCCGTGCGACCCAGACCGGTCTGAAATGCATCGCTCTCAGCATGCTTACGGATGATGTGCAGGAGACGAAGAGCTATATTGACCAGGCCAATGAACAGCTGGATTCTTTGGCTCCGGGATTTACATTTTTAAAACAGAATTTCCGGGGAGATACCTCCGTACTGGACCAGGCACAGAAATGTCTGGATGAGGCCAGGCCATACAGGGAACAGATTGTGGATCTGGCAGCAAAGAACCAGAATGAGGAAGCAGCGGAACTGCTGTTTGACAAGTACCAGCCATTAATGCTGAAATTCAGGGATTTGATGAGCGAAGCTGATTCCGCTACAACAGAGATTGCAGAAGAAGACTATAATCAGTCGGTCAGGGCTCAGACGACTGCCCTTGTGTTTTTAGTTGCCATTGCTGCACTGGCTTTGACACTTACCATTATACTGGCGGTTTACATCACGAAAGCCCTGTCTAAGCCCATAAGCGCAATTGAGGATGCTGCCAAGAAAATGGCTCAAGGAGATCTGGCGGTATCCATAGACTACGTTTCAAAGGATGAGCTGGGAAGCCTCTCCGAAAGTATGAGGATTCTCACTCACAATTTCAAGGGGATTATCCAGGATATGGGAACGGGCCTGACCGCTTTGGGCAATGGCGATTTCAGCGTGGATTCCCAGGCCAAGGAGCTCTATGTAGGCGAATTCGCCCAGCTGGCCACTTCCATGTACCAGATTATTGACAAGCTTTCATCTGTATTGGGACAGATCAACCAGTCCACTGACCAGGTTGCTTCCGGCAGCGACCAGGTTGCATCCGGATCACAGGCCCTTTCCCAGGGAGCAACCGAGCAGGCGTCCTCCGTGGAAGAACTGGCGGCAACCATTAACGAAATCTCCAATCAGGTCAAGTCCAATGCGGAGAACGCGCAGCATGCCAACAAGATGGCGGATGATGTGGGACGCAAGATGACGGAGAGCAACCAGCAGATGCAGACCATGATCGAGGCCATGAAGGAAATCAGCAATTCCTCCAGTGAAATAGGAAAGATTATCAAGACGATTGAGGGCATTGCGTTCCAGACCAACATCCTTGCTTTGAATGCAGCGGTAGAGGCAGCCCGCGCAGGTGAAGCAGGCAAGGGCTTTGCTGTGGTTGCAGACGAGGTCCGGAATCTGGCCAGTAAATCAGCGGAGGCTTCCAAGAATACGGCGGCACTGATTGAGAGCTCCATCGGCGCAGTGGAAAAGGGTACCAGGATAGCGGATGAGACGGCCCATACGCTGCTCGAGAGTGGGGAGGGCGCCCAGCAGGTAACCAGAACCATTGACCAGATATCCAGTGCATCCGAAGAG
>JAJQEA010000064.1 GCA_021201905.1 Clostridia bacterium | reverse complement strand
GCCACGATGCTGCCCTGGCTGTTGATGAGGCAGATGGTTCCCGTCCTTCCGTTTTTATTATAGTTTTTAATAGAATCCGGTATTTTGGAAACCCGGTACAGGACAATGCACTCAGCCTCAGTATCGCCTTTGGGAGCATAGGCAGATATCTCCAGAATTTCCTGGGCGGAACGGATGCGGTAAAAATAGTCTTCTTCCACCAGGGAGGTGTGGACCAGGCCGGGCTGTCTGAGGGCGGCCTGATACCACTCCTTTTGTCGGAGCTCCTCCACGCTGTAGCGCATCTCACCCTTGGGTATGATGGCGGTGCCGTCTTTGCGGTAAATATGGATGTCCAGGATCTTATACTCAGGCGCGGCCAGCATCTGGTACATGGTATATAACTGCTCCATGGCCTGTTCCTGTTTTTGCGTATCATAACCTGACGCATCCTGTATGGTGGTGCCTCCGCTCATGTTGACCACCCGCGACAGGGCCAGGGCGGAGCTGCGGGTCTCTTCCTTGTATAATTCCAGCACTGCCTGCTGGGTCACGGTGACGGACTCCATAGCGGCGCGGTAGACATATCTTCCCGCCAACAGAAACACCATGCCCAGAATGATCATGATGGGGAAGACAATCATGCAGACATAGCTGATAACCACGTCTTTCATCAGGCTGCTTTTGAATATTGGTTTCATGGTTTTACCTCTTGTGTATGTTGTTTAAATAATAGCACGCTATAGGAGCGCAATTCAAGGATAATTCATTTTTCCGTATTGGTAAAAATCCTCCACCATCATGTCAAAATCCTCCGTGTTTTCTGATATTTGGCGATGATACAATAAATTTAAAGAAAATAAAAATCTATGATGCCGGAGACTGCTATGAAAACAGAAAAACAACAAGGCCATATGGCAGATATGACAAAAGGGGATTCGCTTAAAGTCATCATTCGTTTTGCGCTGCCCCTGGTGGCGGCGGCTGTCATCCAACAGCTTTTTTCCCTGACAGATGCAATGGTTCTGGGAATTTTCAGCGGGGACAGGGGGCTGGCTGTGCTGGGGGTCTGTTCATGGCCCGTGTGGTTCCAGGTCAGCGTGCTGACTAATTTTGGCCAGGCTTCCTGCCTTCTGACAGCGGTCAGGTTTGGCGCTAAAAATGAAAGGAATCTGAAGAAAGCCATTGGAAATGTTTACTTCGTATCCATTCTTTTGGGGCTGATTATGGTACCTGGACTGCTGGCATCTGCCGGAATGCTGCTGCGCATCCAAAATACGCCGCCGGAAGTATTTGACGACGCATTGGCTTATCTGAAGATACTTTATATAGGAACCGTATTTCTGCTGGTATATAATACACTGTCATCCCTGTTAAGGGCCTTGGGGGACAGCTATACCTCATTTTTGGCAATCACGGTCTCTGCGCTGGTCAACGTTGTCATGGATGTCATCCTTGTGGCAGGATTTGGGATGGGAGTAAGAGGCGCTGCCATTGCCACCACGGCGTCCCAGGTTCTGGCAGCGTTAATCTGCCTGGTAAAGATAAGCCGTTATCCGGTGTTCCATGTGGACCGAAATTATCTCAGGCCGGATGGTCTGCTGCTGAAAGAGTATATAGGCATATGTATTCCCATGATGGCTCAGAGCATTGTCATCGCAGTGGGAGGAACCTTTGTGCAGTCCCATATAAACCAGTATGGAACCATATTTGCAGCAGGCATCAGCGCTGCCGGAAAGATATTTAGTGTGGTGGAGACAGGGGCCATTGCCCTTGCCTCTGCAAGCGCGTCCTTTGTCAGCC
This sequence comes from Clostridia bacterium, assembly GCA_021201905.1. GTDB lineage: Bacteria > Bacillota > Clostridia > Lachnospirales > Lachnospiraceae > Enterocloster. Next base: position 29,509 of record JAJQEA010000064.1, on the reverse strand, counting down.
AGAATGTGGGGGCCCGGCAGTTTGAACGGATACGCACCGTTGTAAAGCAGGTATGCGGGCTATCCGAAGCCACAGCAGTGGTAATCGCCATTGTGCTATTAGTTTTTGGAAAGTATATTCTGTCCTTTTATGTCACAGATGAGGCTGTTGTATATGCAATGGGAAACCTGAAGGTGTACAGTGCCGGTTTACTGCTCATGTATCCCATGTATGCCCTGAGGCAGACGGTACAGGCCCTGGGAAATGTAAGGATACCTTTATTGGCAGCTGCTTTGCAGCTGGTTATGAGAATACTGACTGCCAGTTTCCTGCCAATGCTTATTGGAAGCTCCGGCATTTATTTTACCAGTTTTGCTGCATGGGCGGTTTCTTTGATTTTAATAGGATTTGTCTATCCGGTTCAATTCAGAAAATGCAGGGAAAACAACAGAGGGGGAGGAAACTTATGAAGATTGCCACTTCAGGAACAGCGGATGAAAAAGGGACTTTTTTGGTATATCATGGACCGTACAGGGAAATTATTCCCCGGATGGCAGCAAGCGGTTACAAGGGAGTGGAAATGCATATTGAGGATTCTTCATGCATATTGAGAGACGAGTTGTGGGAACTTCTGAGGGCTTACAGTATGCGGCTGACTTCCATCGGTACAGGCTCCATTTATGGAAAACGGCATTATAACCTGGTTGACAGCGATTCGTCCATCCGCCAGGCAGCTATAAATCATCTGCGTCAGCATATGATTACGGCCCAGCCGGACCATGGACTGGTTATAATCGGCCTGATTACGGGGAGAATGCAGGATTGTTCTTGCCAGGAGGAATTTTTCCGGAATCTTGAGGAAAGCCTTTATCGATTGGACCAATTGGCAGAGTCATATGACGTACATCTGGGCTTTGAGCTGACAAACCGCTATGAGAGGGAACATCTGATCCGGATAGCTGAAGGGGTGGAGTATTTGAAAAGCCACAATTATAAACGAATTCAGCTTCATTTGGATACAGTACATATGAATATAGAGGAAGCAGACATAAGGCAGGCCATTCTGGGAGCAAAAGGATATGTGGGCCATGTCCATATTGCGGATAATGACAGATGGTATCCGGGCCATGCCCATTACCCCTTTTTGGAAACGCTTCAGGCGTTAAAGGATATCGGCTATGAAGGTACCCTGGCGCTGGAGACCAACTGCCTTCCTTGCGAGGAAATTTCTGCCAAAAGGAGTCTGGAGAATCTGAATGCGATGCTCAGACAACTAAAATAGGATAGCCTGAGTTCTGTTTTTATGGCCAAAAAGTCAAAAATGACCACTCCGATGTCAAAAATGTTAGTGTGGAAAATGTATATAATCTAGTAAAATGATATCAGGTGGTTATGGATAATATATACAAAAGAAATGAGAGACAGGAGGGGGAATATTGTGTATTTGACGGCTAAAAAAGAGAAAACAATAAAAAGAATTATAAACTATGTCATATTCATGGGACCTGCGGTGCTGCTGTTCGTGGTGATTGGCCTGATTCCTTTTTTCTATGAAATATGGTATTCCTTTACCAATTGGGATGGCATTCACGCTAACTATCAGTTTGTGGGACTGAAGAATTATATTGATGTTCTGACCAATGATCCTAAATATTGGCATGCCATGTGGTTTACCATTAAATTTGCATTCTGTGTCCTGGTATTTTCCAATGTCCTGGGATTTATATGGGCATATGGACTGTCTAAGGCTATTCCTTTCAGAAATGTAATGAGGGCAGGCTTTTATATACCGCGTATCGTGGGAGGCGTGGTCCTGGGATTCCTGTGGAGATTTATTATCACGGAACTGTTTCCGGTAATTGGAGAGGCCACTGGAATCGGCTGGTTTTCCCAGAGCTGGTTCCAGACAGAAGCATCTTCCTTCTGGGCCATGGTAATTGTCATGACCTGGAGCATGGCCGGTTATATGATGATTATTTATGTGGCAGGGCTTACTTCCATTTCCTCTGACTACGTGGAGGCAGCTACCATTGACGGTGCGAAATCCAGCCATGTACTGCGTTATATCATCCTGCCGCTTTTGATGCCCTCCATCACTCAATGTCTGTTTCTCAGCATGGTAAATTCGCTGAAAGTGTATGATCTGAACATCTCACTGACAAACGGAAATCCGTTCCGGCTGTCGGAGGCAGTTACCATGAATGTGTACCAGACCGCATTTTCGTCTAACCTGATGGGCTATGGCAGCGCCAAGGCACTGCTGCTGGTACTGGTGATTGCCGGTGTCAGCCTGATTCAGGTGGCTATCACATCCAGCAAGGAGGTGGAACTATAATGAAAGCAAAAAAGACGTTACTGAAATATATAACGGTTGGCGGCCTGCTTATCTGCCTGGCAATCGTGCTGGTACCGTTTTATATCATTATCTCCAACTCATTTAAACCATATGCCGAGATTGCGAAACACATCTTTTCCCTGCCTCAAGAGTTTACTACGAGGAATTACTCCGAGGCATGGAGACGGCTGAATTTTGCAAATTCACTAAAAAATACCGTCATTATTTCTGTGCTCTCCAATTTCGGCGGGGTAGTATTTTCCAGTATGTGCGGTTATTGGATTACAAGGCATCAGAACAGGGGAACCAGATTTGTATTCTTTATGCTGATTGCATTTATGTCCATTCCCTTTCAGGCATTGATGATTCCTTTTGCGAAAATCACCAGTAAGATGCATTTGACCAACAGCCTCTTTGGACTGAGCGTATGCTTCTGGGCTCTGACAGTTCCAATCAGCACATTCATCACATCCGGGGCAGTGAAGAGCGTACCCGTAGAGATAGAGGAATCTGCGCTGATAGATGGGTGTTCGCCTCTCAGAATGTACTGGACCATTGTATTTCCGTTGATTAAGGCTTCCGTCTTTACCTTTGCAACCATTAATACACTTTGGTTCTGGAACGACTACCTGATGACACAGCTTATGCTGTCAAAAAAAACATTGCGTACCATCCAGATTTCCATGCAGGCATTGTTTAATGAGGCGTTCTTTGCATGGGATGTGGCGCTGGCCGCACTGACCCTGGCAATCCTGCCCTTGTTTATATTCTTTGTCATTGCGCAGAAGCAGGTACTGGAGGGAGCGTCTGCAGGAGCGGTAAAGGGATAAAGGAAACGTACCAGCAAAAGCTGTTACAAGATAGACACCATATTTTTATACCATATTACAAAGGAGGAAATGACTATGAAGAAATGTTTGGCATTAGTACTGGCGGCAGCAATGACTGCTTCTGCGCTTGCGGGCTGTGGGTCCGGAAACTCTTCAACTGACACCAAAGCAGCAGAGCCAAAAACGGAGGAAACAAAAGCAGCAGAGGATACAGCCGCTGCAGGGGAAAGCGGGACCGCCGAGAAAGAACCGGGCTCTGTAAATCTTAGCATTATGCTGGCCCTGGGACAGTGGACCGATAATTTTGACTCGGTCATTGAGGACTACAAGAAGGATAATCCGCAGATTGGTACCATTGAATATGAATTTCCAAGTTCATCCACATACTGGGACCTGCTGAAAGGATATCTGTCAGCGGGAACCATGCCTGATATTTTTGGATGTGGCTTCGGCGAGCAGATTGGAAACTGGCATGAGTATCTTGCGGATGTAAGCGACCTGGAATCCGCAAAGGACCTGTCTGCCGAGCAGGTGGCTATGTGTTCTGTTGATGGAAAGACAATCCAGGTAATGCCCATGGTAATGGAAGGCTGGGGCATTCTCTATAACATGAAATACTTAAACCAGGTAGGATGGGATAAAACACCGGAAACCATATCTGAACTGGAGAAACTGTGCAAGGACCTGGAGGCAGCAGGCATCCAGCCATTTATTCACCACTATGCTGAGACATCCCTGTCCCTGACAAACCATCTGGGATCCACCTGGATTACTGCCAAGGATGATCCGTTGGGATACTTTGAGGAACTGAAATCCGGCAAGGATATGAATCTGGCGGAGGACCCGGAACTGAATGCTATGCTGGATTACTACGACCTGGTTCTCCAGTACGGTAACGATGATGCCATTGCCACGGACAAATGGACAGGAAGGAACGCCTTTTTCCTGGAGGAGGCAGCCATGATTGACGACGAGGGGTCTTGGGAAATCCCTAATATCATGGATGTGAATCCGGCTCTGGCGGATTATGTGGTACAGGGAAGGGTGCCGATTACAGGCGATGCTTCCAAAAACAAACTCCAGACCGCATCTATCTGTGCAGCTGTGTACAAGGACAGCCCACAGCTGGATGAGGCGAAGAAGTTCCTGGATTATCTGGTAAAGAGCGATTACACTGCATACTGGCATCAGGACGTCATGGGCAACATACCAGGACTTTCTACTGTACCGGTATCTGAAAACCTGGCCTGCCTGGGACAAGACGTATTTACACTGATGCAGGACGGTCTTACGCACGAAACCATGACACCATGGACTCCGGATGAGGTGAAAGACAGTATTGGCGAGGTATGGTCCCTGTATGTGGGCAAGCAGATTGACTGCCCTCAGTTCTTTAAACAATACCAGGAAATATGGACAAACTACGCAGCAAATAAATAAATTAATTTGGGGCAGACGATACAAGGAGGATAAGAGGATGGCAATCTATATTGCGCGGAACGAGGACCTGATGTCCGGATATGATGGCACCGGCTTTGCAAAAAGAGAGGCGCTTCCGGGTACTTATGAAGGCGGAATCAGGAATTACAAGTGTTTTTTGAAGGCAGGCTGCCAGGTTTCACCTGAAATGTATGAGGATAAGCTGGTACTGTTCTTTTTCGGAAAAGGAACAGGATACATAACCGACCAGAAAGGTGCGTATTCCATTGAAGAGCTGTGTTTTTATGCGCCGGAATTTAATAAGACACCTTACGCTGTCCATGCAACCGAAGATATGGAGTTTATGATGTGTGTGGTAGATATGTATCAATGGGACTGGAAGGTTTACAATGCCTCCCATGTTCGTCTCCCCTTTTTCCGCACAGTGAGCAAGTGCATTAAATATGATCAGGACTGTAAAGGACCCCATACAACGTCATGGTTCGTGCTGACCGGCCAGCAACTGGGCCGAATCATGGTGGGGGTAGTACGCGCTGTGGGGGAGGGGACTATTGAGAAAGGTCATCCTGCTGTGGAACAATGGAATTACTGTGTTGGAGACTCAGACTTTAAGCTTACTGTGGACGGAGAAAGCAGCCCGCACAGGGCCGGCGAATGGAGCTATGTACCGGCTGGCCTGGACCATTCCCTTGTGGCGGAACCGGACAGGGAGGTTTACTACGTATGGTTTGAACATTTTACCAAGGAAAAGGATTTCATAGTGAAGCCTCTTCCGGAAAACATCTAAGGAGGGGAATAAGATGGAAAAGTATTATCTGGTAAAAGCTGAGGATATCCCGCAGGATTACAATGACAGCGGGTTTGCCATAAGCGAACTTCTGGCAGGTTCATATGAAGGAGGAATCCGGAATTATAAATGCTTTCTGAAGGCGGGCTGCGAGGTCTCTCCGGAACTTTGCAAGGAGGAGACAGTTCTTCTTATGTTCGGCAAAGGAACAGGTTATATCTATTCAAAAAATGAAATGCATAACATTACAGAATTATCATTCTATGCGCCTGACTTTGACAAGGAGCCATATACCATTCATGCTATCCAGGACATGGAATTCATCTTAAGTGTTGTGGAGATGAACCAGTGGGACAAGGAACTGTTTGAAGCAAGCCATGTCCGGCTTCCTTTTTTCCTGCAGGTCAGCGATGCGGTGAAATATGATCAGGACTGCAAGGGGCCCCATACCACATCCTGGCATGTCTTAAGTCCTAAAATGCTGGGCCGCATCATGGTGGGAGTAGTCAGGGCTGAGGGAGAGGGGACCACGGAAAAGGGTCATCCCAAGGTACATCAGTGGAACTACTGTGTGGGCAATTCTGATTTCAGCCTTACAGTGGATGACTGTGCTGCTGTGAATCACAGGACAGGGGACCGGAGCTTTATTCCGGCTGGTCCGGACCATGCACTGGTGGCAGAGCCTGGGAAGGAAGTCTACTATGTGTGGTACGAGCACTATACCAGGGAAAAGGATTTCTGCATTGCCCTTGCAAAAGGAGAAGAATTTGACGGCAAATATTAGGATTATAAAAATCATATAAGGAGAATTTCTGGCCATGAATAAGGAATATGGGAAAAATTACTATGTTGTAAAGGCAGACGAGGTGGAAAGACATTTTGATGACAACGGCTTTTCAAAGACCGAATTGCTTCCAGGGATTTATGAAGGAGGAATCAGGAGCTATAAGTGTTTTCTGAAAGCTGGCTGTAAGGTTTCTCCGGAACTTTATAAGGAAAAGGGTGTGGTCATTCTGTTTGGCCAGGGTAAGGGTGTGCTGAAAGACAAGGATGGAGAACACGCCATTACAGAGCTGACATTTTATGTTCCTGATTTTGACAAGGATACATACGAAATCCAGGCAGAAGAGGAGATGGAGTTTGTTATTAATGTGATTGAGTTCAACCAGTGGGATTGGGAAGGATTTCATGCCTGGCACATCGGACTCCCTTATTTCGGACTGCACAGCCAATGTGTGCCATATGTCCAGGACTGCAAAGGGCCCAATACAGAAGCCAGAATGGTACTGTGCCCCAAATGGTTTGGCCGTGTTCTGATGGGAACCACCAGGGCAGATGGAGAGGGTACTGTGGAGAAGGGACATCCTGCCGTGCACCAGTGGAATTATTGTGTAGGCAATTCTGATTTTACCATGAGTGTTGGTTATAAAGACCAGAACAACATGGAAAATGTAAACCATAAGGCCGGTGACTGGAGTTTCATTCCGGCTGGCGCTGACCATGATTTGGTGTCAGAGCCTGGCAAGGAAGTGTACTATGTATGGTTTGAGCATTTTACAGACGAAAAGAAGTTCGCAAAACCGGAAAACTAATATATGTGAAGACAGGGATATGAAGCGGCATCAGTATCCCTGCCTTTTTTCTTTCTTTAAAGCAGCCCTGTAATCACCGGGGGTTGTATTTGTCAGCTTCTTAAACTGCTTTGCGAAATACTTCTCATCCTTAAAGCCAACGGCATAGGCTATATCCTGAATCTTAAGGGAAAAGTCACTTAGAAGCTCCTTGGCATGGCGTATCCGTATCTGGTTCAGGTAAGTAAGCATATTGACCTGGAAGGTGCTGGTGAATTTGCGGCTCATATAATCCTTGTTGATATAAAACAGCTTGGCATATTCAGACTGGATAAAGGGCTTGGTGTAATTGAGTTCCATGTATTGGGCAATCTGGAGCATGATATCGCTTGTGGAACGGCTTTCTTTTAGTTCGTCGCAAATACGGTACAGGGATGAAAATATGGCCTGCCTCAGTGCATTCCTGGAAAACAGATAGTTCTCATCCGTAAGTTCCTCGTACACCAGTGGATTGTCCTCTGACATGTAAGAAAAGGCCGGGTTCTTTTTTCTTATTTTAGAAGTCCACTGTCTCAACAGTCCATGGAATGTTTCAGACACATAGTGAATCAGATAAAGGGGGATTTCCTTTTCCGGAAGAACCTGTGACAGCCATTTTGCGGCAGTGTCTTCAAGTTCCTTCCTGTCTCCAATGAGAAGGGAGGAAAAAATCTGGTCTTCCATCTGGTGCAACTGTTCTGTCTCCGGATAAAAGCGGAGTTTTTCCATAGAGGGCAGGGCAGCTATGGCCGTGGAGGCGGACGCGATGTCTCCGTAAAAGCAGAAAAAAGCGTTTTTGGCCTGGGTATATGAATCAGAGAACCTGCCGGGAAATGGATGTTCCCTGCTGACACCCAGGTGAAATGGATAATCCGTGCTCATAAAAAGGGACTGGGCAGTCTTTATAATGGACGTGGCAGCCAAGTCTCCTGCTCCCAGCAGAAAAAGCATGATTTCTCCGGGGTGCTCCGGATTTGATAGGATAAGACCGTGCTCTGCACCAAGACTTCGGCGTACCTGCGATTCAAAATCCTTAAGAAGACAGGCAAAGTCTGGATTACGCATTGGAAAGTAACTGGTATCGCAATAAATAATTTTGCATGTGTTGACCGATGAGAAAGACGTATCTGCCTGCAAGAGTTCCTGGTAGGCTGTTTCTGCACATCTCGAATCCAGCATTTTATAAAGAAGAACGCCTGAATAAAAGGCAGAAAGGGAATGTATCTTTTCCTGCAGATGGCGGTGTCGCAGATGGGATTCGTGCTCATCCTTCCAGCATTGGACGGCCTTGCCCACAGTAGATATTAAGGTGGCTGATTCCAACGGCTTTAAAAGATAATCCATACAGCCTTTTGTCAGCATGGTGCGCACATATTCAAAGTCATTGTGGCCGGATACGGCAATGACCTTGATAGAAGGATGGCGGGTGGCAATGAAGTCCATGATATCAATGCCGTTTTTATCTTCCATTACGATATCGGTAATCACGATTTCGGGAGCCTCCCGCGTTATGATATCTAACGCCTCCATGCCGTTTGAGGCAGTATAAATCTGGTCAATGCCAAATTCTTCCCAGGGGACAAGGAGGCGTATGGCCTGAATTACATGGTGTTCGTCATCAGAAATCAATACTTTCATGTTATACCCTCATTTGTAAGTCATGTATCAGTTGGTTTTTGGTTCCATAATGTCTCATGTGAAATGATTAGATGAACAGTGGTACCGCCCAGCTCATTGGCATATAATTCCATGGAACACTTCTGTCCAAAGTTTAACAACAGGCGCAGCAGTACATTGGTCAGGCCGATGTTGTTGGTTGCGTACAGGTTTTCAGCGGCATTTCTAATGCTCAGGTCGGCATCCTGCCGGATAGGCTTTTCACACGCCCCGTCAATGGAGGACAGACAGTTGGGGGTGAGGAGCTTGTGGGTGTACTCTTGCCTGAGCTTGGTCAGCTGTTTATTGATTTTGGACAGCTTCTCAGGGGAAGGTGTACATCCATTGTCCACGATATATATATGGAGGAGTCTGTCCTCCTTCAGATGGGCCTAAACCAGTATGGTCCCCTTCTTCCACTTGAATAGATTACCATGTTTGAAGGAATTTTCAATCAAGGGCTGCAAAATCATTTTTGGTACAATGATTTTCCTTACGGTTTCCTCTACCTCAAAAAATACAGACAGATGGTTTGTGAACCTCATTTTCTGAAGCTTGATATAACGGTCAATGTGAGACAGTTCTTCGTTTATGGTCACAAGAGTATGCTTGGTGTCCATGGAGTACTGCATCAATTGCCCAAAGGAGGAGATGTAGTCATACTGTTCCTGGTCGTGGTGCTCCAGTGATTTGGTGGCCAGACACTGAAGGGTATTGTATATAAAATGCGGATTGATTTGAGCTTCCAGCATCTTAAGCTCGGTGGTGCGGTTGATGATTTCCAGTTCATATTGCCGTATGACAAAGTTATTGATGGTATCCATCATCTCTTCCAGGGAGCGGAAAAGAATACCTATCTCATCTTCTGATTTGTATGTTACATATTCAGACAATCTGGAATTCAGATTCTGTGTGTGGGTGTTTATATGGTTTAGGAAGGTGGTGGCCTTTTTAAGCGGATTTGTGTAGTGCAGGATGGAATAACCGTTAATCAGTATTGTAATTAGCAGGCAGATACTGAAGGTTAAAAGCAGGGTTGCCAGTTGGTTGTTGGAGCTCTGATAGATGGTATGCTTTGGTATGGATTTTAACATATACCACTGGTAAGAATCACCTGGAAGTTTCTGGCAGATTCTGAGAGCGTCACCGGATGTTTCACTGACAAACAGGTCGGTGTCATCTGCGGCCTGTCCAATCAGGCTCTGTATCCATGGGTCGGAAGTCGTGGCTCCGATGGCGGAAGGGTCCGAGGCAAAGATGACATGATAATCCGAGTCAACAATGTAAAACTGTTCAGACTGGTCATACAGGAAGTTGCATACCTTTTGAAAAAATTCCATGGATATGTCAATCCGCAGCTGGCCGATAGGGGTCATGGGACTGGGAAGATGGTATATGGGCAGGCAGACCGTGAAAACCAGATCTCCTGTTCCGGCAGTGTCTGTGTATTCCTCCTCCTGGGACAGGGATATGTGATTTAACTGGTGCCCGTAGCTGGTTTGACGGTGGGGCGGTATGATATAGGCCTGAAAGGCGGGAACCGGCGAAGGACCGTTCTTTTCAAGGCTGTTGTTCCTCAGGTATTTTTGCAGATTTTTTGTAGTAAGCAGAAAGCTTTTGCCTGCCTTGTAGGTGGAAAACTGTATTTGAGTTGCCTCCGGGGTCATGGAGTAAATGTTGGTCATATAGGAGAACAGCAGGGTGGAATTGGCAGATTCCGCATAGGAAAAGGCATTGCTGTCCCTGGAAAACAGAAGGTCCTGCAATGTGCCGTTCAGATATATGCCCTTATTAGCCACGTCAATGCTGGTAGACAGGGAGTGTTCTATGTTGCTGGAAACAATCTGCCATGTGTGCTGCGTCTGTTCAATATAGCTCTCCTCTGCGGATTTCCTCATATCATACGAAAAGAAAAAGCAGTAAATCAACATGGGTAACGTGGTGGCAATCACCAGAGTGGAAAGCAGCTTGTAGCCGATGCTCTGAAATGTTTTTTTTTCATTTGGATATCCTCTCAGGATGGATTCTTCTTCCCTTAATTATAGTAAAAAAACCAGGGATTGTGTGGAGACTTTTCCAAATGGTCAAAATCCTCCCCCTTTTTGTCAAAATTGTGGGTATGGAAAAGATGTGGGATTTAGTATTATTAAAAAATCAGATAAGAAAACAAAAACACGTCCCTCTCACCCATAGAGAAGGACGCGTTTTTGTTTTCGTACAAAACTGAAACCGCACAAATTATCCCGGAGGGTGTGCCTGCGCATCCGCCATCCGTTTTTTCATCTGAATTTTATTCTGGTACATGGCGTCATCGGCCCGTTTAAATACGTCGCTGACCGTCAAATCCACATTTTCCTCATAAATGGCAATGCCTCTGGCAATGGATATCCTGCCGTCGGGCCTGGCGTACTTGTTGTAGTCGTCCAGAGCCATGGCGAAGCAGTCCAGAAGTTCCTCATAATTGTCATAATCCCCGTTTTCCAAAATCACTACGAATTCATCGCCGCCAATGCGGTACACCGGGCTGCGCTTGAATACCTTACAGATCAGTTTGCAGGAATCCATGATCAGTATATCGCCAAAATCATGGCCGTGGGTGTCGTTGACCACCTTCAGGTTATTGATATCAAATACAATCATGGCAAATTCCGGTTTGCCTGTCCGGGTCTGTTCCTCCAGCTTGGCCACGGCTTCCTGGTAGGCGGTCTTGTTTTTGACGCCTGTGAGGCCGTCGCGGTAGGCCAGACCGTTGATGTAGTCTATGTATTTTTGCAGATGGTTGACAGTCTGCTGGAAGCTGTCGGCCAGCATGCCCACCTCATCCTTGGTCTGGTGGGAGAGGGAGACGGAGAGATCGCCCTCCGCGATTTTCTTGGCAGCTTCATTCAGCTCCTTAAGAGGCTTAATCAGGCGTCTGGTCATAATGACGGTGAGAAGGACTGCCAGCGCGGATATGCTGACCAGGGCAATGCCGCTTTGCAGTATCAGCGTGTTCTTTGCCGCGTTTATCTCGCCGGACGGGGCTGTGATGGCCAGCCGCATCCCGTTTTTCAGACTGCAGAGTGCCATCTGTTTCTTCTGGCCGCGCCATTTATAGGAGAACAGGTAATTGCCGTTGCCTCCGCCCCGCAGTCTGTCCGCAACCGGGCGCAGGCTGTCCTCCAGGTTGTCCATGGGTGTGTTGGCCGGTATTTCGTTGTGGTACATCACATTGGCTTTCTCATCTGTCAGGAAGGCGTATCCGGTATCGTAAACATGGATGGTATCCACGGAATTCTTGATAAGACTGAAATCAATGTCCATGCCCACCACGCCTATGGTGGTGTTGTCCGCGTACAGGGGGACTACATAGGAAATCATTTCAACCTGGATATTTTTGTTCATGTATGGCGCCATCCAGGTGGCCTGGCCGCTCTTGACAGGCAGATAATACCATCCTACGTGTTCCACATCGTCCGGGCTGTAGCGTGAAAAATCCGTGGGCGTAAGCTGTTGAAAACGTCCGTCTAACGCTGTTTTGCTCCAGAAAAGGCCTGAGGTGGGGGCGGTGAATTCCGGATTATAGCGTACATAAACCGCCAAAGCCCCCTGGGTGTTGTTGGCGGCATTGACGGCAATTTCCTGAATCCGTTTGGTGTATTCCTGCACATATGCGGGATCGGTTTTAAACTGTTTTACGTCCTTCAGCTCCCTGTTTGCATAGACAGCCACTGTATTGACAGACTGCTCAATGCAGGAAAACAGCCCGTTTAACTCGTTGGCTTTCTCACTGCACCTCAGGTTCATAATATATGCGGAGTCCTCGTCCACAACCTTGTTTGCGTTAAGGATTCCCGCACCTCCGATGACAACACTGGAGAGCAGGACACAGCCTAATATCAGTGCGATGAATTTTGTCTGTATAGATTTCATGGGGATTCTCCTTTGGCATAGAGATGGCTTATTGCTATTTCTATACTATATCAGAGAAACCGCAAAGAAACCGCAAACCAGACCTTACTTTTGGCGCTCCAGTTCTCCCAGGGTCATCTCAGCCCAGGTGTACTGTTTCATGTATTCACCCATGTATGTGTTGATGGCGTCCGGCTCCTGTCGCAGGAAGCCGTAAAGGTCGCAGTCCAGTTTTTCGCAGTCCACCGCAAAGCTGTTGCGGCTTTTTATCAGTATATCTCTGGCTCCTGCTTCTGACAGGGTGCGGCTTAAATCGGATATCAGTGTGCGCAGGTGGCTTCTCACCGAGAGGCTGTCCGGCCGCTGTTCCCATAGCACGGCGCACAGCTCGCCGGTGTTGACGGCTGCCCCGCGGCGGTCTACAAGATAGGCCAGGAGCTCCTTTATTTTGGAAAGGCTGAAGCGAAGGGGCCTTTCGCCTGCAAAAACCTCGAAATTTCCGAAGGTCTGGATACGGATGCGTCCGCTGGCAGGGAGCGGAGGACATTTTAACTCGTCCAGCTCCTGTTGAACCTTTTCCGGAGTTGGGGGCTTTAGCAGGTATCCTCTGGCATGGAGGGAGTATGCTTCCAGCGCATACTGGGGATAGCCTGTGACAAAAATGATTTTTGTGTCATGGGAAATTTCGCGTATTTTCATGGCAAGTTCAAGACCGGTCATGCCGGCCATTTCTATGTCTAAAAACGCTACATCCGGGCGCAGGCCGTCCTGGACCGCGGCCAGTGCATCCCGGGAGCGCACAAAGCCCTGAACTTCATACCCGGTTCCGGCTTCGCGGACCGCTTTTAACAGTACCTCCAGCACTACGGGTTCATCATCAACTGCGATAAATTTCATGATTTTGTTATTCCCTTTCCTGATTTTTATTAAAATGGTTTATTCTCCGAGACGTGTCTGGGAACACGGATGACCGCCCGGGTGCCTTTTCCCACCGTGCTTTGGATAGTCAGACTGCCGCCGCACTGGACCCGGAGGCGGTTTCTGACATTTTGGATGCCGATGTGCATTTTTCCATCCTGGGAGATTTTTGCGGGGTCAAAGCCAATTCCGTCATCCGTCACTGTCACAATATAGTATTCGTCGGATTCGGCAGTAGAAATGGTGATGGTGCCGCCCTCCTCGCGCTTGGTGACACCATAGCGGACCGCGTTTTCCACAATGGGCTGAAGGGTGAGGGAGGGGATGAAAAAGTCCAGGATGGGTGTATCGCAGACTACCTTCAGCCTGCTGCCAAAGCGCATCTGCTCTAATTCCAGATAATGTCTGGTGTGGGACAGTTCCTTCCTGAAAGGAATGGGAGCGCTGGCTGTGAGGGAGTTCACATTGCCCCTCAGAAAATCGGAAAAATGGTCCACAGCCAGTTCTGCCTTCCTTGGGTCGGTCTGGCATAGTCCCTTGATGACGGAAAGGGAATTGTAGAGAAAATGAGGATGGATCTGTGACAGCATAAGGGCTGTGCGGCTCTTCTCCAGCTCCAGTTCCTCCATGCTGAATCTATGGGACTGCTCCACCTGGATGCTGATGTAAATGCATAGGGCTGAGACTGTGGTGGCAATGTAGAGGGCGGCTATGCCGTATATGAGCATCTGGATCAGCATGGCGATGACGGGCATCCCTATGTAGGCGGCCAGCGCGGCCAGTTCCTTTGTGGCCAGGTATTTCCTGTAGCGTATGAGGATTGAACCATTGATGAGCATGCAGAGGATGCCGAACATTTGGGATATCCAGAACCAGCGCTGGCGGTGGTAGACATTGCTGCTGTCGATGAGGTAGTACATATGGTTGTATTGTGACAGGACTACCAGGGCTATGGCGGCAAGGGTGAGTCCCCACATGAGGCGGGACGGTTTTTTTGATATTCCCGTTCCCCTTTCTGTCATAAAGCAGACCATATAATCAGTGAAAACAGCTAACAGGACATATCCCAGCGTGAACACGAAAAAATTGGCTGTCCGTACGGTCCAGTAGCTGAATCCATCCGGGCGGCCCTTGAAAATCCACGCGGCGGCATCGGAGAACAGTAAAATGGTGTTGACTGAAAGCACGCGAATATAAAGCCTCTCACATTTGTCCTTCTTCAGGCTTCCCAGCGAAAGGCAGAGAATGAATATCAGTGAGAGGAGACCTCCGAATAACTCAAGGGATATGTTGATGTAGCCGATTGTGCTCATGGCAAAACCTCGCTTATGCGGCAGGGGATGGGATGCTGCCTTTGGTTTATATGGTGAGTATAGCACATAATAATGCGGCTGTGTATGGCGCTTTGTATTTATGAGAAATAACACGTTTAATCATACTCTGCCGAAATGTTTCTTCCACGGCTTTAGTTACACATTTGCTACAAGGGCTATAGAAAGTGGGATGAAGCCGCAGACATTAAAGACCATACTGGGACATTCCACTTTGTCAATGACCATGGATTTATATTCCCATGTTCTCCCGACAACAAGGGCGGAGGAGATGGAGCTGATAGCAAAAGCATTTTAGAGGCCGGGAAACTGGCCTTTTTTGATGCAGATATTTGATTGTGGGTAAATTGTGGGTACGGCTTGCGTTTCCTCTGAAAATATGCTACACTATCCCCTGCAATAAGGCCGCAGATTCCCTGCTGTTATCAGCATTTCCGGGACAATCTGCAACAAACGACCGGTGTGTTCGAGACCTTCCACACCTAAAACAAAACTAAAGGAGACAACAGAATATGAGACAAAACAACAGGAAACTGTACGGACTGGCCCAGGGAGCCATGATTGCAGCCATCTATGTGGCGCTTACCATGGTATTCGCGCCCATCAGCTTCGGACCGGTCCAGTTCAGAATCGCGGAGGCGCTTTGCATACTGCCGTTCTTTACGCCGGCAGCCGTGCCCGGACTCTTTGTGGGATGCCTGCTTTCCAACCTGCTCTGCGGGGCCATGCCCCTGGATGTGGTATTCGGAAGCCTGGCCACGCTTATTGGCGCAGCCGGTTCATGGTATCTGAGAAAGCACAAGTGGTGCGTGTGCATTCCGCCAATTATGGCCAACACCATTATCATTCCATGGGTGTTACGGTATGCTTATGGTTCTGAGGATATGATTCTTATGGCCATGGTGACAGTTGGAATCGGAGAGATTCTTGCAATCGGCGTGCTTGGCAATACGCTGCTGATTACACTGGAGCGGTATAAGAACCTGGTTTTCAGGCAGCAGGCGGCATAGGCGCTGTCAGGGACAGGAAATATGAAACAATTGGGAGAGGACCGGGATCCGGCGCCTCTCCTTACTTAATACGCAAAAACGTTTTGGAAAGCGGGTGAGCAGGCTCAAGCCGCGGCCAAAGCGCATATCCTATATCAGGTCTGTTAAGGAGGAATGCCGGAGAGCCGGTATTTCTCCATTTTTTATATAGCTTTTCGATTTTTTTTGATATAATAAGGAAGAGATATTTTTGCGCAGGAAAATGTATGACAGGCACAGGGAAGGATTATTGATTATGTATCAGATAGATTTTAATAAACCAGAACATGTACACTTTATCGGAATCGGAGGCATCAGCATGAGCGGCCTGGCAGAAATCCTTTTGGATGAGGGATTTTCCATATCCGGCTCCGATTCCCATGAGACGGCCCTGACAGAGCATCTTGAGAAGAAGGGAGCACGGGTATATTACGGACAGAGGGCGGCCAATATTGAGAGGGAGCCGGGAATCAGCGTGGTGGTGTATACCGCGGCTATCCATGAAGATAATCCGGAGTTCAGGGCAGCCAGGGATCAGGGGCTGCCCATGCTTTCCAGGGCAGAGCTTTTGGGGGAGCTAATGCGCAATTACAAAGAAGCCGTAGCCATTTCAGGAACCCATGGTAAGACCACCACCACGTCCATGCTCACGGATATTCTACTGGCAGGGGACATGGACCCCACTATCTCTGTGGGAGGTATTTTAAAGGACATAGGCGGCAACATCCGTGTGGGCGGTCCTGATTTGTTTGTGACAGAGGCATGTGAATATACCAACAGTTTCCTGTCCTTTTATCCCACCATGGAGGTTATACTGAATGTTGAGGAGGACCATCTGGACTTCTTTAAGGATATTGAGGACATACGCCATTCCTTCCGCCTGTTTGCCGAAAAGCTTCCCGCCAAAGGACTTCTGGTGGTAAACAGCGGGATCGAGAAGGTGGAGGAAATCACCAGGGGCCTCAAGTGCAGGGTGGTTACCTTCGGAAAGGACCTATCCAGCACCTACACGGCCCGGAACATAACATATGACGGGTTTGCCAGGCCCTCCTATGACCTGGTAATCCAGGGAGAGACAGTGAGCCGCATCACCCTGGGCGTCACGGGAGAGCACAATGTATATAATTCCCTGGCAGCCATTGCCATTGCGCTGGAGCTGGGAGTGGGATTTGACGCCATTATGTCAGAGCTGGGAAAATTTACTGGCACGGACAGACGGTTTGAGAAAAAGGGAGAGGTGGCAGGTGTTACGGTTATTGACGACTATGCCCATCACCCACAGGAGATAAAGGCGACCCTGGCGGCGGCCCGGAATTATCCTCACAGAAAGCTGTGGTGCGTGTTCCAGCCCCATACTTATACCAGGACCAGGGCGTTTCTGGACCAGTTTGCGGAGGCTCTGTCTGCCGCGGATGAGGTGATTCTGGCTGATATCTATGCAGCCAGGGAGACAGATACCCTGGGAGTCAGCTCCCGGGACGTGGCGGACCGGATTGAGAAGCTGGGCACCAAGGCCCACTATATCCCCTCCTTTGATGAGATTGAAACATTTATTTTGGAAAATTGTATGAACGGCGATTTGTTGATAACTATGGGGGCCGGAGACATTGTAAAAGTAGGAGAAAAGCTGTTAGGACAATAGTTATCCACATTATCCACATAGTTTTCAACATTTTATGTAAAGAAACTATGTGGATTTTTTGATTAACATAAAAAAATGTCGCACGATTTAAAAAATCTTGGATTTATACGGTAAAAATGGAGTTTTATGAAGAACGGGGACAGTTATGTCCACCATTTTTCCACATTATCCACATTATCCACATCAAAGAGTGTGCAAAACCGCGCCTATTTTCTTTTGATAGTGGATGTGTTATGATAGAATGAAGCAAGGAGTAGTAGGGATGGGTGGAAATATGAAGGATAGATGGAGTGTTTCGGTCACGGCTGTGGCCAATGAATTCATTGATACATATATGGCTGCCGCCAACGGCGAATATGTGAAGGTGTATCTCTATGTGCTCCGCCATCAGGGGGAGGATATCACCATAGAGCTGATTGCGGATGCCTTAAACCATACGGAATCAGATGTGCGCAGAGCCCTCTCCTATTGGAAGAAGGCGGGAGTGCTGACTGCCTCTGAACAGGAACAGCCGGTTCAGGGTGAACCGGTCCCCCCGGAGTCCGGAGCCCGTACCTTTACGCGTGAGCAGGACGGGGGACAGGCAGCGGTTCCTGATTGGCAGGCTGACGGGTTTCAGAGGAAAAACGGGACAGCCGGGCGCGCAGATGTCCGCGGGTTAACAGGCGTAAAGGAGCAGGCCGGAGACCGGGGACAGGTTGATGCCCGGGAACAGGCCGGAGTCCGGAGTCAGGCTGATGCCCGGGAACAGGCTGGAGTCCGGAATCAGGCCGATATCCGGGAACAGGCCGGCGTCTGGGAGCAGACCGGTGTACGGGAAAGGGCAGCCATCCTGGAGGAGACTGGTATCCGGGAACAGACTGGCGTCCGGGACCGCACGGAAACCGCGGGCCGGGAGAACGGCTGCATTCCGGTGTATTCCACGGAGCAGGTAAACCGTCTGGCTCAGGACGAGGAGTTTTCCCAGCTTCTCTATATTGCCCAGAAGTATATGAATAAGGTATTTACCCCCAGGGACTGCCAGGTATTTGCCTATCTGTATGAGGGGTTATCCATGAGCAGCGAGCTTTTGGAGTATCTGGTGGAGTACTGCGTGCAGAACGGCCACATATCGGTGCGTTACATGGAGACCGTGGCCATAAGCTGGCATGAGAAGGGAATCAGGACAGCGCTGGAGGCCAAGGATTACAGCACTTCCTACAACCGCGATTCCTTTGCGGTTATGAAGGCATTTGGCATCAACAGCAGGAAACCGGCCGCTCCGGAGCAGAAGCTGATGGACAAGTGGTTCAGGGACTATGGATTTTCCAGGGAAGTGGTATTGGAAGCGTGCAACAGGACCATTACAGCCATCCACAACCCCAGCTTCCAGTATGCGGACAAGATTTTGTCAGACTGGCAGAAGGCCGGTGTCCGTGGCCTGGCTGATATAAAGGACCTGGACGCAAAGCGCACGGCTGCCAGGGAGGAGAGCGGTGAATCCAGGGAGAAGAGGCTTCAAAAGTATGACTCCGGTGTCTCATCCGCCAGGCAGGGTTCAGGGACCAGAAAGAATTCATCCAACCAGTTCCATAATTTCAAGCAGAGGGATACGGATTATGATGCGCTGGTTTTAAAGCAGGTAAAGGAGTGGGTGGGGCAGCAGCCCTAATACACATAAGGAGAGTGAGCCATGGCACTGAGCAATTCCCAGTACGACGCAATCATGAGGGAGTATGGAAGGCAGCAGATCGAGAACCACCACAAACTGGAGGAAAGGCGCAAAGAGATTTATGCCAGGCTGCCGGTGGTAAAGCAGCTGGAAGCGGAAATCGCAGAGGGTTCCGTGGCGTGCGCCAAAAAGCTGCTGGAAGGGGATAAAGGTGTCCTGGAAACGCTGAAGGAGGACCTCAGGGATTTGCGGGAGCAGAAGGCCCTTATCATCAGGGCGGCCGGCTATCCTGACGATTACCTGGAGCTTCATTACCGCTGTCCGGACTGCAGGGATACGGGGCTTGTAGACGGCCGTAAATGCCACTGTTTCCTTCAGGCCCAGATGAAGCTGCTTCATGCCCAGTCCAATCTGGAGGATGTGCTGGAACGGGAGAATTTTAAGGCTCTGAGTTATGAGTACTACGATGATACGGAGATACTTCCCCAGCTGGGTATTACCAATGCGGCTTACATGCGCCGGGTAGTGGCTGGGTGTAAGGAGTTTGTCCGGGATTTTGACAAGAAGCACGATAACCTCCTGTTTACAGGAAGCACGGGCGTTGGAAAGACGTTCCTCACCAACTGTATTGCCAGGGAGCTGATGGATGATTTCCATTCTGTCATCTATCTGACAGCCAGCGATCTCTTTGATGTATTTTCCAGGAATAAGTTTGATTATGATAATGCGGAGGACATGAAGGACATGTACCGGTTCATCCTGGACTGCGACCTTCTCATCATTGATGACCTGGGAACGGAGCTAAACAACAGCTTTACTTCCTCCCAGCTGTTCTACTGTATCAATGAGCGGATGAACATGAGCCGTTCTACCATTATATCCACCAACCTGACTCTGGCCCGGCTCAGGGATTCCTATACAGACCGCGTTACCTCCAGGATCATGAGCGGATACAGGATTATCCCATTATATGGAGGAGATATCAGACTGTTAAAAAAGTAACGTATAATTAAGGCATTTCCGGGGTACAAGGGCCTTGACGAATCATGGAGAATGATGGTATAAAAGTATATGCCGGTCCGGGCAGAGAGGCCTCCGGCAAAAAACAGGAGGATGTTAACCATGTTATATGAGGAGAAAATCATTGAAACCATTCCCGTGGGTCCGTTGGGACTGATTCCGTTAAAGAGCTGTACGGAATTGGGCAATAAGGTGGATGCCTATCTGGTGGACTGGAGACGGGAGAGGGAAAGCGAACACAAGTCTACCATAGCATTTTCCGGATATCAGAGAGATTCCTATATTATCAACGCCGTAACACCCAGGTTTGGCACGGGAGAGGGCAAGGGACTTGTGACAGAGTCCATAAGGGGCGACGACTTGTATATCATGGTAGATATATGCAATTACAGTCTGACCTATTCCCTGTTCGGCATGACCAACCATATGTCGCCGGACGACCATTTCCAGGATTTGAAGCGCGTGATTGCGGCAGCGGCAGGCAAGGCCCACAGGATTAATGTAATCATGCCTTTCTTATATGAGAGCCGCCAGCACAGGCGTTCCGGGAGAGAATCCCTGGACTGCGCACTGGCACTCAAGGAACTGGTGAACATGGGAGTGGAGAATATCATTACCTTTGATGCCCACGATCCCAGGGTTCAGAATGCCATTCCCTTACGGGGATTTGAGACGGTTCAGCCCATCTACCAGTTCTTAAAATATCTTTTAAAGAATGAAACAGACCTGCAGATTGACAGCAGCCACATGATGGTCATCAGCCCAGATGAGGGCGGCACGGGAAGAGCCGTGTATTTTGCCAACATGCTGGGACTGGACATGGGTATGTTCTACAAGCGCCGCGATTACACGAAAATCGTGGGCGGCCGCAACCCCATCGTGGCCCATGAGTTCCTGGGAGCCAGCGTGGAGGGGAAGGATGTGCTCATCATCGACGACATGATTTCCTCTGGTGAGAGTGTCATGGATGTAGCCAAGGAGCTGAAGCGCAGAAAGGCCAGGAAGGTTTTTGTGTGCGCTACCTTTGGTCTGTTTACAGGGGGGCTTACAAAGTTTGACGAGTATTATGATAAGGGAATCATTGACCGGATACTGACCACGAATCTGGTATATCAGACTCCGGATCTTCTTGAGAGACCTTACTACATTAATGTGGATATGAGCAAGTATATTGCCCTCATTATCGACAACCTGAATCATGACGCATCCCTGAGTGATTTGCTGACGCCTACCAAGCGGATCAACCGGCTGCTGGCTCAGTACCGCAGTTAACAGGAACGCAATGTAAAGGACAGAAGGCCGTTTTCCTATATCTGCCTGCCGGGGTATGCTGCGGTGCTTGAGGCGGGTTATGGAGACGGCCTTTTTGGATATCTGGCATTTGTTATGGGACAGGGGGAAGATACGATATGGAAGAAAAGCAGTTCCGCGACAAGGTTTACTGGCTTACATTCCTGTTCAGCCTGCTGGTGGTGTGGGTGCACTCCTTTAATGGGGAACTGTTTATGGGGACACCGGAGGCAGCCCTTAAGGTGGCAGGGATAGAGCATATACTGGGGGACAGACTGGGGCAGATAGCGGTGCCGGGATTTTTCATGGTGTCCTCCTATCTGTTTTTTCGCGGTTTTTGCTGGGAGAAGCTTATTCCAAAGTGGCGTTCCAGGATAAGAAGCCTGGTTCTTCCCTACCTTTTGTGGAATTTCCTTTACTATATGGGGTATGTGGCAAGCACACGCCTGCCCGGTCTGTCCGGGGTGGTGGGAAAGACGCCTATACCCTTTAACGTGCCCCAGCTTTTTGACGCCCTTGTGTGCTATTCCTATAACCCGGTGTTCTGGTATCTGTTCCAGCTGATTCTGCTGGTGGCTCTGGCGCCTCTGGTTTACACGGTGATGCGGGGAAATGTCACAGGCGCCGCTGCCCTGGGTATCATGGCTTTTGGTCTTTGGAAGAACTGGGCCATGCCCCTTCTTAATCTGGATGCCCTGTTTTATTTCTGCACCGCTGCCTGGGTGAGCCTTCACAAAGATACCTGGGGAAGGGGAATAGAGGAAAAAGCTTGTGCCGGGAAGAATATGGCGGCAGGAGCCATTCTTTTGCTGGTCATGGGTATTCTTCTGTACCTGGGCCGTATGGGAGGCCTGCTGTGGGAGCGCCCGCTTTGTACCGTCTGCCGGAGGCTGTGGGGAGTCTCGGGGGCTGTCCTGGCTGTGAAGGCAGCGGACCTTCCTGCTGCCAGGGAGTGGATGAAGCATAACTTTTTCCTGTATGCCATTCACTTTGCCTGGGTAAGGTTTATCAACAAGGCAGCCGCGGCTGCCTTTCCGGGAAGCGCGGTCATTGCCCTGGCTGTATTCATCCTGATGCCCGCCCTCATGACGGCTGTCAGCGCCCTGATTGGCGGAGTTATGAGACGGTTGGTGCCTAAGGTTTATTATACGCTGTCAGGGGGGCGGTAAGCCGGCGCGTATATGGAAGAAGCCGGCGCGGGGAGTCCCGGCCGGCCGCATGGCGGGAAGAAGCTGGCGCGGGAAGTTTTGGCCGGCAGCATGGTGGGAAGAAACTGGTGCGGGAAGTCCCGGCTAGGAGCGTGCCGGGAAGAAACCGACGAGGAAGTCCCGGCCGGCTGCATGACGGGAAGAAACCGGTGCGGGGAGTCCCAGCCGGCTGCATGCCGGGAGGAAACCGATGCGGGAAGTCCCGGCGGAAATCCTTGCAATCAGCATAATTCTATGATATTCTGATACTACTTCCACGGCATTTCTTGCCGTGATGGCTTTGGCACTGCATTTTGTGTGCAGGCGTTAGGGGTGCGTGCACAGGCACCTGTAAGGGGGGCGGTTCGCCCGGAATCCACATTGTATAACAGACAGGAATACGGTTTGGGTGTAGTATGGCAGCGGTACGTTGGCAGTAGGGATGCAGTATGCTAGCAGTAAGGATGCATTATGTTAGCAATAAGAATGCAATATGTTAGAGGTACGGATGCGGTATGGCATCGATATAGTATCAGTATGGAAGTACTGTGAAAGCATTAAGGAGAATCCATCCGTCCATGACATAAGAGAGCACCATGGCAGTCATATGAAACCTGCGTGAAAAAGGGGCGTGGCGGGAAAATAGAGGTTGACATTTTGGGGGAACTATACTATTATTGTAACTATTAGAGAACATTTGTTCGCATGGAAGGCATTGGAGGATACTATGGCCAGAGAAGAGAAGAGTAATGTAATCAACCGCGATATGAATAAAGACGAGAAGTTAAAGGCGTTAGACGCTGCCCTGACCCAGATTGAGAAGGCATACGGAAAAGGATCCGTCATGAAGCTGGGGGATTCCAGGGCCAACATGAATATTGAGACAGTCCCCACCGGCTCCATCAGCCTGGACATTGCGCTGGGATTGGGCGGAGTTCCCAAGGGCAGGATCGTAGAGGTATATGGACCCGAGTCTTCCGGTAAGACCACGGTGGCCCTGCACATGGTGGCAGAGGTACAGAAGCGCGGAGGCATTGCAGGCTTTATTGATGCGGAGCATGCCCTGGATCCTGTATATGCCAGGAACATAGGAGTGGATATAGATAACCTGTATATCTCCCAGCCGGATAACGGTGAGCAGGCCCTGGAGATTACCGAGACCATGGTGCGCTCAGGCGCAGTGGATATCGTGATTGTGGACTCCGTGGCAGCACTGGTTCCCAAGGCTGAGATTGACGGCGAGATGGGAGATTCCCATGTGGGCCTTCAGGCCAGGCTTATGTCACAGGCTTTGAGAAAGCTGACCGCTGTTATCAGCAAGTCCAACTGTATTGTCATTTTCATCAATCAGCTGCGCGAGAAGGTGGGCGTCATGTTTGGCAACCCGGAGACCACCACAGGCGGACGTGCTCTGAAGTTCTACGCATCCGTGCGTCTTGATGTCCGCAGGATAGAGACCTTAAAGCAGGGCGGAGAGGTCACAGGAAACCGTGTCAGGGTAAAGGTAGTGAAGAACAAGATTGCGCCTCCTTTTAAGGAAGCTGAGTTTGATATCATGTTTGGCAAGGGCATTTCCAAGGAAGGCGACATCCTGGACCTGGCTGTTAAGGAGAACATCATTGAGAAGAGTGGGGCCTGGTTCGCCTATAACGGCGCCAAGATTGGCCAGGGACGTGAGAATTCCAAGCAGTACCTGTCTGATAACCCGGCCATCTGCGCCGAGGTGGAGGCCAAGGTAAGGGCAAAGTATGAACTGCCCGGAGCAGAGGAAGCCATGGAGGCAGCTGAAGCCTTCAAGGCAGCCGCCAAGCAGGCGGATACTGAAACAGGGGAACCTGCTGCGGATGCCCCTGAATTGGTATGATGGTTACAGCCATCATCCCTGTAGATAAGAGAAAGAGCAAAGTCTTCCTGGAGGAAGGCTTTGCCTTTGTTTTATACAGGGGTGAGGTGGAACGGTACAGGATAGAGGAAGGCAGGGAGCTGGAAGAAGGGATATATGAGGAAATTCTCAGGGATATCCTGCGGCCAAGGTCAAAGGAGTATGCCCTTCATTTATTAAAGGATGCAGGAAAAACAGAGAAGTGGATGAAGGAAAAACTTGGGAAGGCAGGATACCCCCGGGAGGCAGTGGAGTATGCTGTAAATTTCCTGAAGGAATACTATTTTCTGGATGACAATGCCTATGCCCAGAGCTATGTGCGCTCCTATGCAGGGAAAAAGAGCCGTCGCCAGATGGTATATGAGATGCAGCAAAAGGGAGTGGATTCGGCTTACATAGAGGAAGCGCTGGACCAGTCGCCTGTGGACGAGGAGGAATCGGCCAGGCAGGCTCTGGCCAGGCGTCTCAGGGGTAAACAGGAGGCTTCCTACCAGGAAAAAGGCCGTCTGGCGGCCTTTTTAGGGAGGAAGGGATACTCCTTTGAAGTGATAAACAGGGTATTGAGGGAGATTAAAACCGCTGAAAACCAGGATTAGGCCCTGTTGTAATTTGTCTATATTGTCTGTCTCTGCGGGAAAATAAGGGAAAGATACTTGACATAATTCTGAAAAAAGTATAAAATTAATATGTTGTAGTTCGTACAATGAAAATTAAATAAGGAGGTGCTCCTGTGTCACAGATAATGGTCCCTATGATGATTATCGTTATGATAGTTGTGGCTATTATTACTTGGTTTGCTGCGCGCAATTACGAGAGGAAGCAGTATGACAGCAAGGTAGGAAGTGCAGAAGAAAAATCAAGGGAAATAATAGATGAAGCATTAAAAACCGCAGAGACAAAGAAGCGAGAAGCTCTCCTGGAAGCCAAGGAAGAATCTTTAAAGACGAAAAATGAGTTAGAGAAGGAAACCAAGGAAAGAAGAGCGGAACTTCAACGTTATGAAAAACGCGTATTAAGCAAGGAAGAAAACGTTGAAAAAAAGGCAGATGCCCTGGAAAAGAAGGAGGCGGACCTGGTCAGGAGGGAAAACATTCTCAGTAAGCGTACTGCAGAAGTGGAAGCCCAGTATGAGCAGGGGATACAGGAACTGGAACGGATATCCGGTCTAACCTCCGAACAGGCAAAAGAATATCTTTTAAAATCTGTTGAAGAAGATGTAAAACATGACACAGCTAAATTAATTAAGGAACTTGAAAACAAGGCAAAGGAAGAAGCTGACAAGAAGACCAGGGATTTAGTGGTGACTGCCATTCAGCAGTGCGCCGCAGACCATGTGGCTGAGACAACGGTTTCTGTTGTACAGCTTCCTAACGACGAGATGAAAGGCCGCATCATCGGACGAGAGGGCCGCAACATTCGTACCCTTGAGACCCTTACCGGTGTGGAACTGATTATCGACGATACCCCGGAGGCGGTAGTATTGTCCGGATTTGATCCAATACGTAGAGAAGTTGCTAGAATTGCGTTGGAGCGTTTGATTGTGGACGGACGTATTCATCCGGCCAGAATCGAGGAGATGGTAGAGAAGGCACAGAAAGAAGTGGAGAACAACATGAGGGAAGAGGGCGAAGCCGCCTGTCTTGAAGTTGGCATCCACGGAATTCATCTGGAATTAGTTAAGTTACTTGGTAAGATGAAGTTCAGGACCAGCTATGGCCAGAATGCGTTAAAGCATTCTATCGAGGTGGCCCAGCTGTCAGGACTTTTGGCGTCAGAACTTGGAGTGGATGTACGTTTAGCCAAACGTGCCGGTTTATTACATGACATTGGTAAATCCGTTGACCATGACATGGAAGGCACCCATGTTCAGCTAGGTGCAGACCTGTGTAAGAAATATAAGGAATCTGCCACAGTGCTGAATGCGGTGGAGTCCCATCATGGCGATGTTGAACCTACCAGCCTCATTTCCTGCATTGTACAGGCAGCCGATACCATATCCGCTGCAAGACCCGGTGCAAGGCGTGAGACTCTGGAGACATATACAAACAGATTGAAACAATTAGAAGATATAACCAATTCCTTTAAGGGAGTGGACAAGTCTTTTGCCATTCAGGCAGGCCGCGAGGTTCGTATCATGGTAGTTCCGGAACAGATCAGCGATGACGATATGATATTGCTGGCAAGAGATGTTTCCAAACGGATTGAGGACGAGCTGGAATATCCGGGACAGATTAAGGTAAATGTGATTCGTGAATCAAGAGTAACGGATTACGCCAAATAATCGTTCAGAAGTGCAGATAAATGCCCTAAAAACCGTAAGAATGCAGTAGTTCATTCATGCGGGTTTAGGGCATTTTTTTTATTTGATAAAAAAGGGCATCGCCTTTTGGGGGCATCTGTTCTGCGGCAAGGTATTTTATATTTTACGAATCAAGAGCCTCGCCCCAAATATCTTGAATGAGAGATAATCCGTTGATGTGCTGTAACGTGGGGAACAATATGTTGGATGGCAGAGAACATGACGAACTGGAATGAAAGCAGGAACGAACATGGCGAACTGGAACGAAAACAGGAACGAACATGCTGAACAGGAACGAACATGCTGAACAGGAACGAACATGCTGAACAGGAACGAGCATACTGAATTGGAAAAAATATACCAAACAGGAAGGAGCATACAAAACTAGAACGAACATGCCAAACTGAAAAAACATGTCGAACTGGAACGAACTTGCCAAACTGGAACGAACATACCGCACCGGAAAAAACATGCCACACTGCTGTCATATATACTATGCTATCATTATGCTGGGAGGAAAGGGATGCCGTCCATTCATCAGGATTTCCAGGAAGTGAAATGGCATGTATAACAGAATACCGGACAAGCAGAATGAGCAGAACAAGCAAATTGAGCAGAACAAGCAAAATAAGCAGAACAAACAAAATGAACAAAATAAGCCGCCGTTGTACCACAAAAGATTTGAAACAAAACAAAATAAAACCATAGGAGGTAATGTAACATGAAATATGAAGGTGTATGTATTGCTGTAAAGGATGTGAATCGTTCTAAAAAATTTTATCAGGACCTATTTGGACTGGAGGTATTTCAGGATTATGGTATCAATGTCTCTTTTGGAGGGTTATCCCTGCAGCAGGAGTTTGACTGGTTATTGGGTATTCCCAAGGAGAGCATATTGGAAAAGGCGCATAATATGGAGCTGTACTTTGAGGAGGATGATTTCGACGGCTTCATTGCTAAATTAGGGAAAAGGGACGACGTTCAGTACATAGGGGATGGTGTAAAGGAAGCCGGATGGGGGCAGCGCACCATACGTTTTTATGATTTGGACGGACATGTCATCGAGGTTGGGGAGAACATGAAAATGGTGGTGAAGCGGTTTCTTGATTCCGGGATGTCGATGGAGGAAACTTCCAGACGGATGGATGTTTCTGTGTCTGATTTAGAAAAACTGCTGCAGAGTTAAATAAATTCCGTTTATGATAACAGTTTTGCCGGTCTGGCGTCTATCGGCCGTATGGACAGAGTGGAATTTTGGCAGACAGGGCCGGGCGGGAAAATCTTAATTATGGGAGGTGTATTCCTTGCCGGTAAATGTAGCAGACATATTTGAACAATTATATGATAAAAATAACAGTAAAGCGTACAAAGCGCTGCTTGCATTACAAAAAGAAAGTGAGGCATCCGATAAGGTCTATCCGTATATGGACAGGCTGAGCGGTATGCTGGACAGCGATAACAGTTATATCCGCACAAGGGGGCTCGCTTTGCTTTCTTATAATTCCAGATGGGATATAGATTTTAAGATGGACGAAATCATTGATAAATATTTGAGGCATATCACGGATACCAGCCCGATTACGGCGCGTCAATGCATAAAATCACTTCCAAGAATTGCCGGGAACAAGCCGGACTTAAAGAATGATATTCTGGGGGCGTTACACAGGGCAGATGTATCTTGTTATGATGACAGTATGCGGCCGTTAGTCCAAAAAGACATTCAAAAGGCAATGAAAGAAATACAAACGTTATAGGCAGAAGCAGGGCCGCCAAGAGGAATGCGGGAAGGGAGCAAAAATGGAACTTATAAGGATAACGCAGGATAATCTTGAACAAGAACATATCTGCTGCGCGATATCAAACAACAGGGACATTCAGGTCATGTCTAAAAAGGAGTGGCTGAAGGAAAGACTTGATGAGGGGATTGTGTTTTTAAAATGCAATGTGCGCGGGAAGTGTTTTATCGAGTATATTCCTGCGGAGAACGCCTGGGCGCCGGTTGAAGCGGACGGATATATGTACATTAACTGTCTGTGGGTGTCCGGACAATTCAAGGGAAAGGGCTACTCTAGCCTTCTGTTAGACGAATGTATCAGGGACAGTAAGGCCAAGGGCAAAAAAGGGCTTGTCATCCTGTCTTCGCAAAAGAAAAAGGGGATTTCTCTCCGACCCCAAATATATGAAATATAAAGGGTTTGAAACAGCTGACACGGCAAATCCTTATTTTGAACTGATGTATCTGGCCTTTGACAAACATGCAGATAAACCGTGTTTTAAAAATACGGTGAAAAAGCATGAGAGCATGCTAAAGGGCCTTGTCCTGTACTACACAAGCCAATGCCCTTTTACAGCAAAATATGTGCCCCTTCTTGAAGGCATGGCCGGAGAGAAAAACGTAACGCTTCAGACTGTGCACATCCGGACAAAAGAGGACGCTCAAGCTGCCCCGACGCCCTTTACAACCTTTTCGCTGTTCTGCGATGGGGATTTTATAACACATGAGATACTATCAGAGAAGAAATTTGAAAAGATTCTTGCCGATAAATTCCCATGCGGGGTAAGCAGGGAGTAAGACGCTGAGTCAGACCGGAAAAAGAGATTGTACCATCCTTTGTATCATGCTAAAATATATGTGGGCAGAGTGGGCCGGAGGCCATGCTATGGCCTGGCGGAATCAAAGAGAGGATCATGATATGAGTAGAAGGATGGCGGGGCTCAACGCGGTATTTTTGG
>JAJQEA010000305.1 GCA_021201905.1 Clostridia bacterium | reverse complement strand
CCCCCCCCCCCCCCGCGCCCCCCCCCCCCCCCCCCCCCCCACACCCCCCACCCACCCCCCCCCCCCCCCCCCCCCCCCCCCCCACCATGGTACATGTAATCATGAGACATCCAAAGACAACAAACCAGCCATAATATATTTTTTTGCGCTCCATTATGCGTTCCTCCTGTTCAGCCAGTTAAATGCACAGGCTGCATGTACTGCGGCCCCGTAGGGCATGACGGTTTCATCAAATAATATGCCCGGATTGTGGTGCTGGACCGCGCATCCATCCACCCTGCATCCTATCATGAAGTAGACAGTGGGCACCTTTTCGGACACGCGGGCAAAGTCATCGGAAGGCGTGACGGAGTAATCCGTGCGCTTAATGAAGTCAGGCGCCACCTCGGCGGCATATTCTGCCAGCTCCCTGGTAAGGTCCGGGTCAGAGTAGGTGGAGGGCACCTCGGAGAGGGATTCGTATTCAACCGTCACTCCAAAGACCTTTCCCATGCATTCTGTAATCTCATGCATCCTTTTTACCAGCCTGGCGCGCAGATCCTTATTATAGGTGCGCAGGGTGCCCATGAGCACGGCGCTGTCAGGAATAATGTTGGATGTGGATCCCGCATTAAACGCGCCCAGCGTAAGGCTTGCCTTCTCACCAGGGTCGCATTCCCTGGCTATGAGATTCTGGAAGGCGCTGTAAATATGGAAGCCCACATTGATGGGATCAATTCCCATATGGGGCATGGCGCCATGACAGCCCACGCCTTTTACCGTGATTTTAAAACCGTCGCAGGAGGACGTCATGAAGCCTGTGCTATAGTTGAGGGAGGGAACCGGGGTATCTAACATCACATGCATGCCCATGGCGGCATCCACTGTGGGATTGGAAAGAAGTCCGGCCTTAATCATGTTTTCGGAACCCGTAAAGACCTCTTCCGCCGGCTGGAACATCAGCTTGACGCTGCCGCAGAGCTGATCCCTGCGCTCGTACAGAATCCGGGCAGCCGCAAGAAGCATGGCGGTATGTATGTCATGGCCGCAGTTGTGGGCCGCGTCCGTGACCGTCTGAAAGGGAAGGCTGTTGGATTCTTTCATGGGGAGCGCGTCCATGTCAGCCCTGAGGAGAATGGTCTTGCCGGGGCGGCTTCCATCAATCAGGGCAGTGACGCCCGAGTCGCAGATTTCATGTGGGGATAGCCCTATGGAAGCAAGCCGTTCCATGACATACTTGGTTGTGCCGGGCAGGTGCTCACCCGCTTCGGCGTGCTGATGCAGATAGCGCCGGTCCTTTTGCATCTGAGGTTCAAGTTCCAGTGCCCGTCGTAAGAATTGGTTCATTGTGGTACCCTCCTTGATTATTAAAAGACTATATAAAGACTTGTCTTTATTATAGCAAATAGACCATAACTGTCAAGATGGTAAAAAAAATTATATGCACTATTGACAAAAAACACGGGATTTTTTCATTTGGAGGATGCGGATTTCCACTTGCTATGTTAAGATAGGAGACAGAGCGGTTTGGGGAGGAATGGAATTGAAGAGGAAGATTGCAGCCATCGCAACAGAATATATAAAGGAGTTTCTCCGGTCTATGCTTGCGGACCTGGACTTTGATTATTGCATATTTACGTATAAGACATTTTCGGATATACAGCATATTCATGAAAAGGTTACGGAGGAGTTTGACGGCATTCTGACCTCCGGCAGTTTTCCTGCGCATATGATACATCTTTTTTATAAAGAAGAGAAACGTCCTATCTGCTTTTTCAACATGGATGAGGCTGCCCTGTACCGTTTATTCCTGCAGCTGTTAAATGAGAACAGGAACCTGGATTTTACCAGGGTTTACGCTGATATTGTGGAGATCTTCGGCGTGGGCCTTAAGGATTTTGTGGAGGGGCGCAGCCCCATGCCTGATATCCGGGAGCTTTCAGAGGATGAGTTTGACATGGAGCGGATGCTTGGGATTGAGCAGGAGGAGTACAGGAAACATGTGAAGCTGTGGGAGGAAGGAAAGATTGATTTATCTGTCACGCGGTTTTCCAGCATTGTGCCGGCACTGCAGGAGGCCGGCGTTAAGGTCTATTTCCCTTTCCCCAGCAAGCGGTATGTGGGGGAGATGTGCGACAAGCTTCTCAATGAGATTGAGCGCAGGAAGCTGGAGGAGCAGATACCGGGAGTCATCATTGTGAAGCTGTCGGAAAATGGTTCCGGCGGGGGGATGTTCCAGGGGCTGGATTATGATTACATGAGGCTTGAAAATCTGGTGATTGAATTTATAGGGGCATCCATGATTGACTGTTCGGTCCACCGGCGCCATTATGGGCTGGAAATCGTGTCCACCAAGAAACATGTGTCGGGCTGGATCGGAGATTTTAAGGAGGACCGCCTCAGTCCGTTTCTGCGGGAGAAAAAGCTGTCCGCCCGTTTCGGTATCGGCTGCGGTCTTGGAAACAGCCTTTCCCAGGCCAGGTTAAATGCCCTTGACGCCTGCCATGAGGCTGAGCTTAAGCAGTCTCTGGCATACCTGATCAATGAGAGGGAGCAGATCATCGGTCCTATGGGGGACTGCGGCCAGCTGCTCATGAATGTGGACAACAGCGAGGTGCTGGACGTACAGTCCAGGCTTTCACCCCTGACAGTAAAAAAAATATTCACTGCCATCAGCGCCTCCGAAAAGCAGGAAATTACAGCCAGAACCCTGGCGCTCAGACTGGGAATCATCAAACGGAGCGCCAACCGTTTTCTGGCCGTACTGGAGCAGGAGGGGTATCTGAAGATTGCATATAAGACCAGGACAACCACCAAGGGCCGGCCGGAGAGTGTGTATATAAGGACGGACAGGTCCTAAATAAATTTGAAAAAAATGATTGACATTTCGGTTAACTAATGCTAACCTAAAATTGCAGTTAGGATACCATAACTTTCCAGCTGCAATATGGATACAAGGAAAAGAATCATATCAGGTTAAGAAAGAGGAGTGATGGGTATGCCGTTGACATTGGTAAAGGAAGGTGCAGTGACGTCCATTGTCCGGGTGGGCGGTAAGGAAGAGATAAAGCGTCATCTGGAGAACATGGGATTCGTACCGGGTGCGAGCGTGACGGTTGTTTCTGCTAACAATGGCAATGTGATTGTCAATATAAAGGAATCAAGGGTTGCTATCAGCAAGGAGATGGCCAATAAGATTATGGTGTAAGCTGGCCGCGGGTATGAGAATGAAAGGAGCATGAGAAGATGCGCACATTGAAGGAAGTAAAATGCGGAAGTACGGTATCGGTTGTTAAACTTCACGGAGAAGGGGCTGTAAAGCGCCGTATCATGGATATGGGTATTACTAAAGGGACGGAAGTATATGTCCGCAAGGTGGCCCCTCTGGGGGATCCCGTGGAAGTGAATGTTAGGGGCTATGAGCTGTCCTTAAGGAAAGCGGATGCCGGGATGATTGAAGTGCAGTAGGAGCTGCTTTTTTTAAAAAGTTGAGTT
This sequence comes from Clostridia bacterium, assembly GCA_021201905.1. Lineage (GTDB taxonomy): Bacteria > Bacillota > Clostridia > Lachnospirales > Lachnospiraceae > Enterocloster. The sequence continues at coordinate 27,871 of JAJQEA010000305.1, read as the reverse complement.
AGCCACAACTAATATACTGATAAATTTTCTCAATAAGAGAATGAGGAGGATATGAAAATGTCAATCAAAATTGCTTTGGCCGGTAATCCCAACTGCGGAAAGACCACGCTGTTCAATGGTCTTACCGGGTCCAATCAGTTTGTAGGAAACTGGCCTGGTGTCACGGTGGAAAAGAAGGAGGGAAAGCTTAAGGGGAACAAGGATGTCATTATCATGGACCTTCCCGGTATCTATTCACTGTCGCCTTACACACTGGAAGAAGTGGTTGCCAGGAACTACCTGATTACCGAGCGCCCGGATGCCATCCTAAATATTGTGGACGGAACCAACCTGGAGCGGAACCTGTACCTGACCACCCAGCTGATGGAGCTGGGAATTCCCGTGCTGATGGCTGTCAACATGATGGACGTGGTAAAAAAGAGCGGGGACCAGATTCATATCCAGGCCCTGAGCAGGGAGCTGGGGTGTCCGGTGGTGGAGATTTCCGCCTTAAAGGGTACCGGCATCATGGAGGCTGCCAACAAGGCGGTGGAGCTTGCAGGGGACAGCAGGGCGTCTGCGGCTGTACACAAGTTCTCTGCCGATGTGGAGGCGGCTCTGGAGGAAATCGAGCGGAGCATCGGCGGCAATGTGCCTGAGGCGCAGAAGCGCTTCTATGCCATCAAGCTGTTTGAACGGGATGAGAAGATAGCGGCGCAGATGACCATGGTTCCGGATGTGGGAAGCATTATATCGCGCATGGAGGATGCCATGGACGATAACGCTGAGAGCATCATCACCAATGAGCGCTACACATATATCACATCCATTATCGGCAGGTGCTATACAAAGAAAAGCAGGGAGAAGATGAGCGTCTCCGACAGGATTGACCGTATTGTCACCAACCGTTTCCTGGCACTCCCGATTTTTGCGGCAGTAATGTGGGTTGTCTATTATGTTTCGGTTACCACAGTGGGTACCTGGGCCACTGACTGGGCCAACGACGGTGTGTTTGGGGAGGGCTGGAGCCTGTTCGGACTGGAAGTGCCGGGCATACCTGGTGTTGTGGAGGGATTCCTCACGGCTGTGGGCTGTGCTGAGTGGCTTTCCAGCCTGATATTAGACGGTATCGTGGCAGGTGTGGGCGCTGTGCTTGGCTTTGTGCCCCAGATGCTGGTGCTGTTCATTTTCCTTGCGTTCCTTGAGTCCTGCGGCTACATGGCCAGGGTGGCATTTATCATGGACAGAATCTTCCGCAAGTTCGGATTGTCGGGAAAGTCTTTTATACCCATGCTGATTGGAACCGGCTGCGGCGTTCCGGGCATCATGGCTTCCCGTACCATTGAAAATGACAGGGACCGCAAAATGACCATCATGACCACCACCTTTATTCCCTGCGGTGCAAAGCTGCCTATTATCGCACTGTTTGCAGGAGCACTGTTTGGAGGCGCTTCCTGGGTAGCGCCCAGCGCTTATTTCGTGGGAATTGCAGCCATCATCTGCTCCGGCATCATATTAAAGAAAACAAAAATGTTTGCAGGCGACCCGGCGCCGTTCGTAATGGAGCTTCCTGCCTACCATCTTCCGACTGTGTCAAATGTTCTGCGCAGTATGTGGGAAAGAGGCTGGTCCTTTATCAAGAAGGCGGGAACCGTAATCCTGCTGTCCACCATTTTTATTTGGTTTACATCCAGCTTTGGCTTTGTGGACGGTCATTTTGGAATGGTGGAGGACTTGTCGGATGGAATTCTGGCGTACATCGGCCAGACCATTGCCTGGATATTTGCTCCTCTTGGATGGGGGAACTGGCAGGCAGCTGTGGCGGCCATCACAGGTCTGGTTGCAAAGGAAAATGTAGTGGGCACCTTCGGAATTCTCTATGGTTTTGGGGAAGTGGCTGAGGACGGAGCTGAAATCTGGGAAACACTGGCCCGGAGCTTTACAGCCGTCAGCGCATATTCCTTCCTGGTGTTCAACCTGCTGTGCGCGCCCTGTTTTGCGGCCATAGGCGCCATCAGGCGTGAGATGAACAATGCAAGATGGACCTGGTTTGCAATCGGTTATCAGACTGTACTGGCGTATGCGGTGGCACTGTGCATATATCAGTTTGGCAGCTGGTTTACAACAGGAGCCTTCGGAATCGGAACCGTTGTGGCAATTGCAGCCGTGGCCGGATTCATCTATCTGCTGGTAAGACCGTATAAAGAGAGCAATACCCTTGGTGTGAATGTAAGGGCAAAGACAGTATCACAATAACCTTGATATAGGCGGAAATTTTTGGAAATGGCAGAAAATAAATGGACATACGTTTATTTTCTGTCATTTTTTGAGAAGAAAATTGTGCCATATGCATAAAAATGATACAAAATTTTTGTGAAAAACAAATGAACTGAACATAAATCTATTGCTTTTTCTATGTTTGATGTTAAAATATAAACAAAGTTAATGACAGACTGGTTGATGAATTCGGGAGAGCTTACCGTCAGGTAACGCCGAAGGGGATGCGCAAACTCTCAGGCAAAAGAATCGAATTCGGACGGGACTCTGGAGAAGGTCACTAAAATGTGAATACCGATGAAGTAACCTGCGGCATAGCAGCAACCGCGTCAGGGAAACTTTCAGGTAAAAGGACAGAGGCAGACATCTACACTACGTTTATGTCTGTCTCTGTTTTTTTGCAATTTTAGGGACTTCTTCGTTACCTGCATTGCGAAAACTCTACCAAGGATATACCTTAGCTCAAGAGCTATCACAGCGGTAACGGCGGTCTGTGGTGGAAAGCGGCCAAGGCATATCTACGGAGAGCAAAAAACAGGAGGAACGTAGATTTATGACAATTATTACGGGGTTAGGATTACTATTATTGACGCTGGCAGCTTTCTCACTTTTCAGTATGAAGGCGCCCAAGGGTTCAGCGGCCATGTCGGGAATGGCCAACGCAGCAGTTGCAACTTTCCTGGTGGAAGCTGTCCACAGGTACATATCCGGAGATTTGCTTCACCTGGCATTCCTTGGGGAAACGGGCACCATATCGGGTAACATGGGCGGTGTGGCAGCGGCAATCATGGTGCCGATAGGCATGGGAGTGAATCCCGTGTTCGCGGTAGTTGCCGGCGTTGCTCTGGGAGGATATGGTATTCTTCCGGGATTTATCGCGGGATATGCAGTTGGTTTCATCGCACCGTTCATTGAAAAGCATCTTCCGCCGGGCCTGGATTCCGTGCTGGGAGCGCTTCTGATTGCACCCATTGCCAGATTCATCGCATTCCTGGTGGATCCTGCTGTAAATGCGGCCCTGGCGCACATTGGAGGCATGATTACGGCAGCTACAGAACAGTCCCCCATCCTTATGGGACTTCTGCTGGGAGGCGTCATCAAGATGATATGTACGTCGCCGCTCAGTTCCATGGCACTGACCGCCATGCTGGGACTTACGGGACTGCCCATGGGCATTGCGGCCATTGCCTGCTTTGGCGGATCCTTTACCAACGGTGTCATCTTTAAAATGCTCCACTTCGGGGATAACAGCAACGTGGCAGCTGTTATGATGGAGCCATTGACACAGGCACATATTATAACAAAGCACCCTATACCGATTTATTGTTCCAACTTTTTCGGAGGAGGTTTTTCGGGAGTGGCCGCCGCATTCCTGGGTATTATCAACAATGCCCCCGGAACCGCTTCACCCATACCGGGACTGCTGGCGCCCTTTGCCTTCAATCCGCCGTTAAAGGTACTTATGGCGCTGCTGCTGGCTGCTATCAGCGGTACCCTGGCAGGAATCATAGGAGCCATTGCCTTTAAGAAGAAGTTTGATATGAAGCCGGAATTATCAGTCATTAATTCGTTTGATGAATAGAAACGCAGGGTGGGAACAGTCAGATGAGGAAACTTGTCCGGCTGTTCTTTTTTGCAATTTATTGGAAAGAAACAATATTAATAATAATTATCGATATTGTTTCTTGACTAAAAAGGACGGGACTGGTAAAATATAATTATATTAGTTAAAGATAACAACGGTATAAGCTTCCTGTTTCAGGGAAAGCGTGGCGGGAGGCAAGGCGGCAGTTAACCATCACAGAAGGAGGAACAATATGTCATTAATAGGAAAAGAAATCAGCGATTTTACAGTACAGGCCTATGCAGGCGGAGAATTCAGGGAAGTGAAGAAATCAGATGTATTAGGGAAATGGGCGGTATTTTTCTTCTATCCCGCAGATTTTACATTTGTGTGCCCCACGGAGCTGGAGGATTTGGCTGACAAGTATGAGGACTTTAAATCAGCCGGCTGCGAGATATACAGCGTATCCTGCGACAGCCATTTTGTCCACAAGGCATGGCATGACGCGTCCAAGACCATCCAGAAAATCAAGTATCCCATGCTGGCGGATCCCACAGGCAGGCTGGCCAGGGATTTCGACGTGATGATAGAGGCTGACGGAGCAGCTGAAAGGGGAAGCTTTATCGTGAATCCGGAAGGAAAGATAGTGGCTTATGAGGTTATCGCGGGAAATGTGGGAAGAAACGCGGACGAGCTGTTCAGGCACGTTCAGGCATCCCAGTTCGTGGCGGAACACGGCGACCAGGTGTGCCCGGCAAAATGGCAGCCCGGAGCAGATACATTAAAGCCGAGTCTGGAGCTGGTTGGGTTGATATAAGCTGGAGTTTGCAGGAAAATTGCTTTATGGAAGGAAATGTCTGAGCTGGAGACAGATGGAGAGAGGAAAACTGCCGGGTACGGATGAAGTCCCGGCAGCGTTTTTTGCTTTCGCCAGCAGGAATGATTTTATGATACAGTTTGAGTTGGTTTAGAATAAGTGCACACATATGTTCCGGGCGGACGTCCTCATTATGTACCATGATGAGAACGTGCCGCCCTTCTTTTTTGCAGATATTTATAGGGTAGCAGCTTTGGAAGTTTTAGAAATACCTTGGTTTTTACGGATAATCCCTCCATCCGTTCACAGAAAATCCCCGGACCGTTCACAGAAAGCTCATGATTTTCCATACTTTTTTAAGGTTTGTTTCAGCTTGGGCTGTTAGGATAAAAGCCATAAAAGATGAAGGAGGCCATGCGTATGACTCAGGAAATATTCAAACGCTACGAGAAAAAATATATGCTCACCCAAAAACAGTACGATGTGCTGGCACCTGTTTTGGAAAGACAGATGAATGCGGACCATTACGGGGAACACACCATATCCAATATTTACTTTGACACACGGGATTTTGAACTGGTCAGGCAATCCATTGAGAAGCCGGAATATAAGGAAAAGCTGCGTTTGAGGGCATATGGAAAGGTGACGGACACCAGCGTGGTATATGCGGAATTAAAGAAAAAGTTTGACGGGGTGGTATACAAGCGCCGGATTCCCATGGCACTTTGCCAGGCAAGAAAGTATCTGTATTATGGAATCCGGCGGGCCGGGGAGTCCCAGGTATTGAAGGAAATCGACTATGTGCTGAATCGGTATGAATTAAAACCCGCGGCCTATGTGGCCTATGAGCGGGTGGCATATTACGGAAAGGATAATGAAGAATTAAGGGTTACCTTTGACCGGAATATCTGCTGCAGGTGCAGCGGACTGGAGCTGAAGAACGGAGTGTATGGAACAATGCTTCTGGATAAGGACCAGATTCTGATGGAGGTTAAAATTCCAGGGGCTATGTCTCTGTGGATGAGCAGGCTGTTTTCCGATATAGGGCTTTTTCCGGTTTCCTACTCGAAATACGGAGCCTATTATAAAGAACACCTGTATCACAGCGTGTTTGTGGAGGGAGGTAGAAGCTGTGCTTGAGAGCGTATTGACAGAAACTGTAAATACCGGTATTACAATGGGACAATTTTCACTCTGTACTGTTACATCTGTCCTGCTGGGGGCAGCGCTGGCAGCGGTCCATACATACGGGAACCGGTATTCCAGAAGCTTCATACTTACCCTGGTTCTGTTGCCTGTCATGGTCCAGACCGTGATCATGCTGGTAAACGGAAACCTGGGAACAGGAGTGGCAGTCATGGGGGCCTTCAGCCTGGTGCGGTTCAGGTCCATGCCCGGCAATGCAAGGGAGATTGGAAGCATATTCCTGGCCATGGCTCTGGGCCTGGCCGCAGGAATGGGGTATCTGGGAACCGCCCTGATTTTAATGATGGTGGCTGGCGGAGTCACCATCCTTCTGGTATCCCTTCCGTCAGGCAGGGCAGAGAGAAAGGAATTAAAAATTACGATACCGGAAAATCTGGATTACTCGGGAATTTTTGACGATATATTTGAGAAGTATACTAAAAATCCGGTGCTTGTGCGGGTCCGGACCGTAAATATGGGCAGTCTCTATGAACTGTGTTACCATGTGGATTTAAAATCAGAGTCAATTGAAAAGAACATGCTGGATGATATACGGTGCAGAAATGGAAATCTTACCATTGTCTGCGGCCGGCTGCCGGATGGCAGGGAAGAATTATAGGAGGATGGTTATATGGGCAGAGATGGGATAAGATACAGGGCGCTTAGAATATTTGCAATAGCGGCCGGACTGGCCGGGGGCCTGGTTCTGACGGGCTGCACAAAGACAGCGGCAGGCAGTTCATATGGTAATGAAGAGGAAACGTTAATCACAGGAAATGGGACAACCGTGGCTATTGAAGGGGCGGGAGCCTTGGCTGACGGGGCCAATGTCACCATATCATCTTCCGGAACATACCGCCTGACGGGAAACATTACAGGGGGAAGCCTGATGGTGGATGCGGGAAAGGAGGACGAGGTACGTCTGGTATTGGACGGCGTTTCCATTACAAGCCCGGATTATTCTGCAATCTATGCCGGACAAAGCGGACTTCTGACCATTGTCCTGGAGGATGGGACAGAAAACGAGGTATCTGACGGAAACATATATGCTTACCCATTGAGCGGGGAGGACGAGCCCGATGCTGCCATTTTCAGCAAAGATGATATGGTGTTTGAAGGAAATGGCATGTTGACTGTCAGCGGTAATTATATGAACGGTATACGGGGGAAGGACAGCCTTACCATAAATTCCGGGACCTATGTCATTGAAGCGGCGCAAGATGGTGTGAAAGGAAAGGACGCCGTAGAAGTGAACGGAGGAGAAATTACCATCACAGCTGGCAGCGACGGGATACAGTCAAATAATGACACGGAAGAGGACAAGGGATATGTGAAAATCACCGGAGGAACCATGAGCATCACCGCAGGAAAGAAAGGAATATTGGCTGAAACGCTGGTGGAGGTTACAGGCGGCGTCATTGACATAAATGCCCAGGACGACAGTATACATAGTGACAAGGATGTAAGGATAACATCAGGCCAGCTGACACTGTCCGCAGGCGATGATGCAGTTCACGGCGACAATCTGGTGGAAGTCTCAGGCGGGGCCATAACAGTGGAACAAAGCTATGAGGGGCTGGAAGGGCTCCGTGTGGAAATTGCCGGAGGAACCATTCTGATTCATTCAGAGGATGACGGCATCAATGCAGCGGGGAAACAAGACGAAAACCCGGCAGCGGACACTCTGGTATTTGAAAATTCCTTTGGCAGCAGGCGGGGACAGGGCGGTGGTCCGTCCGGTGTGACAGAAGGGGCATATATCCGTATTTCGGGAGGAACTATAAAAATCAATGCTTCCGGAGATGGCATTGACTCCAATGGAGACTTGTATATGGAGGGTGGAACCGTTCTTGTAGAAGGCCCGTCTGGAGGCGGGGATGGCGCCTTGGATTACGATGGAGAGGGAACTGTATCGGGAGGAACTATTTTGGCTGTGGGAAGCGCGGGAATGTTCCAGACATTTTCTGAGGAATCATCCCAGCCCATGCTGGTGGTATACTTTGACGAAAGCCGGGCTGCCGGCTCAATCATATCTGTAAAGGACAGCCAGGGGAATCAATTGACGGAAACGGAGATTTCAAAGGACTTTCAGGCACTGCTTTTCAGTTCGCCGGAGTTAAAAACAGGAGAGACCTATTACATAGAGGCCGGAGACCAGAATATTCAAGTGACGGCGGAGGGCATATTGAACCAGTATGGCGGGCCTTCCGGCGGCGGTTTTGGAAGAAGGCCGGAGAACGGAGACGGAAATTTTGAGAAAATGCCGGGAACCGGAAGCGGAGAGGGGAAAATGGGAAGGACACGGGAAGATGGCGAGGGAGAGCGTGCCGGCGGAAGCCGGGGAGGAAGGAAAGGAATGAAGCCGGAAGTGGGAACCGGAGATGAAAATGGAAGCGAATCAGAACCGGAAGGAACACCGGAGCCGGAACTGTTTCCGGCAAAGCCTCTGTTGTAGAAATTCAGGAGACTTTGCTGGCAGAGAACCTGCCGGAGGGTATCCATATTCTGGGAGAAAGCGGCAGCATGGAGTGAGCTGAAGTAAGCTGCAGCCTTGGAGCGGGCTGTCCGGCCGGGAGTATATGTTTATTCCTGTAAGGGCAGCCGAACCATAAAGGAGTTTACCCTGGAACCATCCGTGCTGACATCAATCCTCCCTCCATGCTCAGATACAATGCTTTGTGCAATGGAAAGTCCGAGGCCGTAGCCGGGAATATTGCTGCGGGCAGTGTCTGCACGGTAAAAGCGGAGAAACAGATGTCTGATTTCTTCTTTTGTGAGAGGCGTTCCCTCATTTGAGACAGTGAGGAGCGCCTCTTTTGTGCCGGTCTTTTTCAGGGTGACGCGGATGGAACCCTTATCCCGACTGTATTTGCAGGCGTTGTCGAGGAGAATGTCCGACAGCTGCCGGAGTTTTTTCTCATCCCCATTGACGCGGAGCGAAGCCTCGATATCATAGGTGATATGCTTGTCCATATCGAAAATAAGAGGCTCAAAGGTCATGAGACTGCTGTTCACAATGAAGCTTAAGTCAACAGAGGCGCAGACCGCTGTCTCCTGTCCCGAATCGCTCCGGGCCAGGGTGAGAAGGCTTTCTGTCAGCTGCTTCATCCGAAGGGACTCAGCCTTTATATGGCTTATCCGCTGGCGGTTTTGCCCCTCCGGTATGCCATGGTCCTTTTCAAGCATATCGGCATTGGAGAGGATGACAGTGAGAGGCGTCTTTAATTCATGGGAAGCGTCCGCGACGAACTGGCGCTGCTGCTGCCAGGCATCTTCCACCGGCTTTACAGCCCATCTGGAGAGAAGGATGGAAAACAGGAAAAAGACAGCAAAAGAGCATGCGCCGATAATGGATGAGTGTATCACCTGCCAGTAAAGCGAATTCTGTTCCTCATATATATCAGCAAATACGTACCGCACTGTTTGGTCGGGCATGGTTTTTCCGCGGAGATACCGCAGATGCTGGTTCTTTAAGATGCCGGTTTCACCGCCCATGCTTTCTGCCAGGGATACCAGGGTCTGGGCCTCCTGGCTTTCTGTATTCAGAAGCTGGTTCTTTACTACGGTATAATTGCCCTGTCTTATATCTACCACCATGAAAGGTGATTCCTGTCTGCGGCGGCGGGAGGGAGAACGCTGGCCGGAAGGAGCTTTCTGTCCATTTGGGGCGTCTTGGCCGTTTGGAGCGGACTGCCTGTTTGGAGAGTCTTGTCCGTTTGGAACGGCATGCCTGTTTGTTTCCGGCTGTCCATTGGAGGAAATTGACTGTCCTTCAACATAACCATCCTGTTCCCTCATACTGACCGGGTAGTTTTCCATCATGGCGGAATGCAGGGTGTCCATGCTCCGCTGAACGTAATTTGCTTTTGTTGTGTAGTACGGCGTTGTGAAGATGATGGCCAGGAGAAGCCCCACAATGGTCATCATGATAGCTGAAAATTTCCATCTGAGTTTTCGTATCATACTGACGCCTCCAGCTTATATCCAATGTTTCTCATGACGCAGATGGAAACACAGGACCCCAGCAGTGAGAGTTTCTTGCGCAAAAATGATATGTAAGCCTCTACACTGTTGGAATTTACATTGGCGTCATATCCCCAGACCTTAAGAAGTATGGTTTCCTTTGGGAGATACTGGCTGCTGTTTTGCATCAGCAGACTCATGAGTTCCAGTTCCCTGGCGCTTAAAGCCACGCTGTTTTCGCCGCACATAAGTACTGGCGTGGAAGGCGTGAGAATGAGATCGCCAAAGGACAGGGTGTCAGGCGCAATTTCTCCGTGCCGCCTCAGAACTGTGCGCAGACAGGCCAGGAATTCTTCCGTGGCAAACGGCTTTGTCAGATAGTAGTCTGCTCCGGCGTCTAATCCCCTGACCCGGTCAGCAAGTTCCGACCTGGCAGTCAGCATAAGCACCGGTACCATGTTGCGGGCGCTTCTCAATTTTTCCAGGACTTGGTATCCATCCATTCCGGGAAGCATCACATCCAGGACAATGGCGTCATAGATGCCGGTTTTTGCCAGCTCCAGCCCCTCTGCCCCGTCATGGGAGATATCTGTATAATATCCGGCCCCGCCTATCATGTCAGCCAGAGTAAATGCCAGCCGTTTCTCGTCTTCAATCACTAATATGCGCATGGAACCCCTCCTGTGGTTAATTGGTATAAGCTTATTATAGCATGGAGCCCGGGGGAGAGATTTTGAACTTTGTGTGAAAAAATTATAATGGGAAAGAATATGGTTTTACTATATTAGCGTGGGAGGGATGGGGGACAGGATTGTGTCCTTTCCGGCAGTGTTAGGTCTTTCCGGGGATGTGGTTTGAGGTTTTTGGAAGAGGAAATTGTGCGGAAAGGGGACAGATTTTCTGCGGAATAGTGAAAGGTTAGAAAAATGGGTATGAAATACTACCATTGCTTCCAAGGCACTATCATCCTGTTAGTTAATGGGGCAAAGCAATGATGATAAAAAAATTAGTTACACAAACCATATATCAACCCACCCTATGGAAGCAATATATAGAGTGCTGCAGCCACAGAACATATCATGAAAAATGTCCCGCTGGCCCGCATGAATGTTAAATAAAGACCGGTTGGCCCTGCGCCGTCCACTGCGAAAATATGTTCAACTTCCCAGAGATATTCCGGCTTCATAATCATGGCCAGACCTAAAGCAAATAAAGTAATCAGACCCAGATAATCCATCATAACCTCCTTGAAATTATAGTCTCATATCCGTGAAATAAGGATATGTATGTTTCATAAACTGAGTATATCATATAAAAATTTAAAAATGGCCATATTCATGAAATGGAAATAGAATCTTAAAGATGGGATAAAAATAGAACAAAAAAAGTAATAAATCATGTTATTTTAATTACTGAATGAATAAAGTTCATTGACTTATGTTCAATGAGGTGCTATGCTATGTTTATAACAGACAACAAGCTTGTTAAGGAAATGAACATGGAGGCCTGCTGATAATGGAAAATTGCTAAAAATGAAAACGGCTGAAAAATGAAATCAAGGTATAAGAGAAAAGAATTATATTCAGAAAAAGAGGTGGGTTAACAGATGGAACGCAAGATAGCCAGAATATCCAAGGAGCCGGAGATACGCCGGCAGGAAATATTGGACACGGCCATGTCGGTTTTTATGGAAAAGGGATATGAGGCGGCTACCATGAGAGATATCGCGGCTGCCATGCATGTGGTGCCGGGATTGTGTTATCGGTATTTTGAGTCCAAGCAGGTACTGTACGATACTGTAATCGAGCAGTACGTAAAGGATATTACGTACCCTATGATTGAACTTCTGAAAGAAACGGATCATTCTCTGGATGGTTTCCTGGACAAAATGGAGCAGCTGTTTATTCAGACAGATGGAAAGGAAAAGTATCATCATTTCTTTCACAAAAAGGAAAACCACGATCTTCAGATGCTTATGTCGGTTAAGCTGTGTGAGACCATTGAACCTTATATGGAGGAGAAGCTGCGGATGATGAATGAAAAGGGAATCACAAGGGTTAAGAATATACCGCTTACAGCATCCTTCATGCTCTTTGGAGCGGTCCCTGTCCTGGAGAACGATGAATTGTCAACAGCTGAGAAGGCATCAGGTATCCGCATGATTATGAAATGTATTTTAGAACTGTAACTGAGATTAATATAGTAAATCGGCTGGCAGATAGCAGATAAGAGAAGGATTCCCGTTGCCGCTGTTTTGGGAATTCCTTTTTAAAAGAAATGAGTGAACAATGTTCATTTGAGCGGCATCATGGAGAGCCGCACCACGATGCAGTTGACACATATAGATGGCTAATAAAACATACGTCATGCAGCGAACAATCAAGGAGGTAAGAATATGGAGCATTATGCACTGATTACAGGGGCAACCAGCGGTCTGGGACTGGCCTATGCTAAGTGGTTTGCAGGAAAAGGGTATGATTTAATCATGACAGGCAGGAGAAAAGAAGTGATTGAAAGGAGGGCTCAGGAAATCAGGGATAAATATGCGTGTAAGGTTATTGTGATTCTGGTGGATCTTGCTGGTGAAGACGGGATAAGAGAGCTGCTTGCATCATTAGAGGGCCGGGAGATTCATGTGCTGGTGAACAATGCAGGTTTTGGATTCAGAACCTCATTTGGTGATACGGATATAGATGGCCTGAAGCGCCTTATCTATCTTCAGACAACGGCTGTGGCAGAAATTACCCATCATGTCTTGAAAGGAATGAAAGAACGGAATAAAGGTATTATCATCAATCTTTCATCTGACGGGGCATTTATGGTGGTGCCAGGCAATGTCACCTATGCCGCCACAAAACGCTTCATCGTCACATTGACCGAAGGGCTCCACATGGAGCTTATGGGCACGGGAATCAGGGTTCAGGCCGTGTGTCCGGGGTTTGTGGACACGGATTTCCATGAAAATAACGGGATGTATGTGGATAAGACGAGAAAGGGAATGTTTGGATTCCGGCAGCCTGAAGATGTGGTGGATGAGGCTATGAAGGAATTTGAAAAAGGACATGTTGTATGCATACCTGATAAGACCGGAAAACTTATGAAGGCCATCGCGGAGTATATGCCTAAAAAGGTTTATTACCGGTTTGCAAATGATTTTGTAAATAAGAATATCAGGAAGAACTGATATGTGGCCGCATTAACAAGAGCTAATATCTGTATAGTACTAACAAGCGCCAATGCTAATAAGCGCCAGTACTAATAAACGCCAGTACTAATTAAGAGCCAGTACTGATAAGAGCCAATACTAACAAACACCAACAAGTACCAATACTAACAACCACAAATGCCGACAGAAAACCTTACGGAAACAGAAAACCTTACAGAAACAGAAAATCTTGCGGAAACAGAAAACCTTATAAAGCAGATGAGCTTATAAAAACAGAAAACCTTATAAAAAACAGAAAACCCTATAAAAACAAAAACCATACAAAAAAGCTCCCACAACAGCCGGCAATCAGCAGCTATGGGAGCTTTTTAAAATATAATATTACATGTTCTAAATAATAAATTTGAACTTGTCCCCGATGCAGAGCTGGCGGCAGAGGTTCGTAATCGTGTTATCCACATCGTGGATGACACTTTCAATCCTCAAAAGGGGGTATCCGCTTGAAATTCCCAGGGCTTTGGCCTCTTTGGAGGTGGCGAACACGATGTCCAGGGTTTTTTGGGAATGGTCTAAAATGATATTGTGCTTTTTCAGTATCTCGTACAGGGAAGTGTCGTTTAAATTTTCGCTGAATAAAAAGGAAAAGGACTCAGGAAACTTATTCAGCTCCAATTGGACCGGCTTTCCGTCGGCATACCGTATGCGCTCCAATACCAGTATCTTTTCATCCTTGTCTAAGGACATCAGTTCCATCTCTTTTTCAGTGGGATCCTCCAGGGCTATTTTCGTAATCTTGGCACCGGGGGATGCATTCATCATCCTGCACATGTCGGTGAAGCTTAAAACACCATTAGTGATGCCCCGCTGAATCTTTTTTTCCGCCACAAATGTTCCCTTCCCGGATTTGCGGTAAAGATAACCTAATTCAGATAATCCGGCCAGCGCCTTCCTGACCGTGACACGGCTTACATTATATGTTTCGCTTAATTCGTTCTCCGTGGGAAGCCGGCTTCCGGCCGGCCGCTCGCCGGTCTCTATCTCTTTCTGCAGCTTTTCCTCCAGTTGCTTATATAGAGGGGTGGCAATTGTATTATTTAGTTCCATATACATCCTCCGCGTTACCCTTAAGTTATAATACTTGGTTATATTATAATACAAATTGGCCCCATTGTATATAATTGCGAAAAATAAAATTTGTTATTGACAATAAGTATTATATTGTATTATGATTTGGATAGAAACAATTAAAAACAATATGCAAAGGAGATTTGAGACAATGGCATACTTTGGCGCGGATATCAAAAATATTATTGCTGAAATTTTGGAAGCAAAGAAATCAAAGGGCGGAGTAAAGAACCTGTATTTTGTGGGATGCGGAGGATCGCTGGGAGCTCTTTATCCGGCTAAGACATTTATGGAGAAGGAATGTGCTTCCATAAAGTCCGCCTGGATTAATAGCAATGAATTCGTTCACAGCACCCCCAGGGACTTTGGGGAAAATTCCATCATCTGCCTGGCATGTCACAAGGGCAATACACCGGAAACCATTGAGGCCGCAAAGCTGGGAAAAGAAAAGGGAGCTGCTGTCATTGTGCTGACTTGGCTTGAGGAATCGGAGATCATAGAATTTGGTGATTATATCGTCCATTACGCGTTTGATGCCAGCCCGGACCATCTCAAAGGGGACATCGACTATGCGGGGGAGAAAACCATATGTGCTCTGTTGGTGGCGGTTGAGCTGACTGCGCAGACAGAAGGCTATGAAAACTATGACAAGTTCCAGGAAGGCCTGGGGATGATTAGCAATATCATTAAGAATGCCCGTGCCCATGTTGGGGAGAGGGCTCTGGAGTTTGCCGAAACATATAAAAACGACCCTGTAATCTATACTATGGGAAGCGGCGCTGCTTACGGCGCTGCCTATATGGAGAGCATCTGTATTTTTATGGAAATGCAGTGGCTGGATTCCAGCAGTATCCATACCGGGGAGTATTTCCACGGTCCGTTTGAGATAACAGATGCCAACCGCCCGTTCATGATTCAGATTTCGGAGGGATCCACCCGTCCGCTGGATGAAAGAGCCTTAAAGTTCCTACGTACCTATGCAAAGAGGATTGAAGTCCTGGATGCAAAGGAGCTGGGCCTTTCTACCATCGACGCTTCTGTGGTGGATTATTTTAACCATTCCCTGTTTAATAATGTATATCCAATCTATAACCATGCCCTTGCAGAAAAGCGTGAGCACCCGCTTCCAACCCGCCGCTACATGTGGAAGGTGGAGTATTAAGCCACAGTGATAAAACCATAAGATATTGATTCCCGCGAAGGCTGCGTGCCGGAGTGTTTTTCAAATACACTCTATGCCTATATGGCCGGCTGCTCTGCCCGCGGGGGCAGAAACCCCGCAGCGCACTGCGGGGTATTTTGGTATACAAGGAGGAACATGTATGAAACTTTCTCAGCTCAGCGCTGCAAATTACCATTACAAACGATATACGCTGGATTATTTCCTGGATAGTGCACAACGTCTGGGATACCAGTCCATTGAACTGTGGGCTTCCGGACCCCATCTGCACCTGGAGGATTTTGATGGGGGACGGCTGCGTGAATTAAACAGGTCCATAAAGGACCATCACCTGAAGACTGTCTGCTTTACGCCTGAGCAATGTGTTTATGCCATCAGTGTATCCCATCCGGATAAGAGATACCGTGACAGGACCGTGGATTTTTTTAAAAAGCATATTGAGGCGGCAGTGAGTCTGGAATGCAGCTGTATGGTGGTGTCCACCGGATTCGCCTATCTGGATGTGGATGCGGAGGAAGCCTTTAAATGGGCTGCGGATTCCCTTTCACAAATCTGCCGGAAAGCGGAGAGCGAGGGGGTCACCCTGGCTCTGGAACCATTTACAAAATATACCACCCATATCTGTAATGAGGCGAGCCAGCTCCTTCGTCTGCTGCGCACCGTGGGAAGCCCGGCCCTCAAGGGCCTTGGGGATACGGATGTGATTGCCACCACAGGAGTGGATACATTTGAAACATTCACCGGAATACTGGGAAGGGAGAACCTGGCCCATGTACATTTCGTAGATGGAAATCCTGGCGGGCACCTGGTTCCGGGAGATGGAAACCTGGATCTGGACCAGGCGCTTCTTACCCTGGAATCCTTGGACTACAAGGGGTATCTGGGCCTGGAGATACTGGATAGAAGGTATGTCATGAATCCGGAGGATGCCATGAGAAGGGCGTTTGCATGGTATTCAGACCGCATAGGATAAGGGCTGATGACGGAAACCGTGAAAAAACTGCGTCAGACAGACATTTAAAATAAGCAGACATTTAAAATAAGCAGATAGTTAAAATGAAAAGTATTCAAATGTATCTTTGAATGTAATACATTCAATACGGGGTTGATTGTTAAAAGTGCACAAACACAATGCAATTATCTATACATTACGTACAAAATACCAAATAACAATTGACAAAACCATTAAATGAATATACTATTGTATTAGATACAAAACAATACAGATAAATACAAAGAAATACAAAGCTGAATTGCTTTTGTATTACCGAGAATGTGCGCACCATTCTTAAAAAAATTGAATCATTTCTTAGACCATAAAGGGGAAACATTTTACAGAGGATTAGGAGGATAATTTATGTTTTGGATAGAATTGATTATCGTTCTGGCTATCATTTTTCTGGGGGTACGAATTGGTGGTACATTCCTGGCAATGGCAGGCGGAATAGGAATGTTCATTATGACATTTATACTGCATGTAGCACCTTCCGATCCGCCGATTACCGTTATTCTGATTATGATTGCGGTAATCTGTGCGGCTGCCACCATGCAGGCCTGCGGCGGACTGAACTATCTTGTTAAGATTGCGGAGAAGATACTCCGCAGAAACCCCAGGATGATTACCGTGCTGGCTCCGGTTGTGGCTTATATCTTTACATTCATGTGCGGAACAGGACACATTGTTTACAGCCTTCTTCCGGTTATCAATGAGATTGCCATTGAGACAGGGGTCAGGCCAGAACGGCCCATTTCAGCGTCCATTGTTTCGTCCCAGCAGGCCATTACAGCGTGTCCGATTTCAGCGGCTACCGTGGCAGTCCTTGCTTTTATGGCTGAGGCCACAGGCTATGGCTCCGTCAATATCTTTACCCTGCTCCTTGTCTGCATCCCCGCAACCCTGGTTGGTACCATGGTTTGCGCCCTTGCAGTCATCAAGAAGGGCAAAGAACTGGCAGATGACCCGGAATTTATAGCCCGTGTCGCAGCAGGACAGATAGAGGATTATACGAAGGTAGAGAAAAAGGAAAGACCTGCCACTAAGGAAGCTAAGATTTCCGTGGCAATCTTCCTGATTGCCATGGCCGGCATTGTTTTGCTGGGCGCGGTGAAGCCTCTTGTACCTACGCTTGCTGACGGTAACAAGTTACCGCTGACCACTGTGATTGAGATCTTCATGCTGGTGGCGGCAGCTGCCATGGTGCTTATCACAAAGCTTGACAGCGACAAGGTGCTGGACCAGCCGGTATTCCGTACAGGTATGTTCGCGGTTGTGCTGGCATTCGGACTGTGCTGGCTGGTTAATACCTTCATCGGAGACCAGTCATCCTTTATCACCGACAATATGTCGGCCCTGACCAACCAGTATCCATGGATTTATATTATTGCCGTATTCATTGTAGGCGCGATTACCACAAGCCAGTCCTCCACAACCATGATTATGGTGCCAATCGGTATCGCGCTGGGCCTTCCGGCTAACATCATAGTGGCTGGCTGGATTGCCTGCTCATCCAATTATTTTATTCCCGCTTCGGGACAGTGTGTTGCAGCCATTGCTTTTGATTCGGCCGGCACCACGAAGATTGGAAAATTTGTCCTGAATCACAGCTACATGGTACCGGGACTCGTGTGTACGGTGGTATCTGTGGCGGCAGCCCTGCTTCTTGGAAGCATAATCTTTTAATGCAGGACGGCAGCAGCCAAAGACAGTGAGAGACTGCAGCCTGGAGCCGTGTTCCATTTTATGACAGGCTCCGGGGCTGCAGTTTTGTGAAAGCGCAGCTTGTGATATGGAAGGAGGCCGCATCATATGAAATTTGCCCCAATGAATTACCATTATTTACGTTATCCCATAAAAAAGTTCCTGGACAAAGTGGAGAGCTCACCTTTTGACAGTATTGACCTTTGCTGCTCGGCGCCCCAGCTTAACATCTTTGATTATTCCCTGAACCGGCTGATTGAACTGGACCGGGATATCAGGCAGAGAAACCTGAGGGTAATGGCTATGACGCCTGAAAACTGTGTTTATTCCGTGAATTTCTGTACCCAGGATAGGGTGACAAGGCAGTCAAGCATACGCTATTACCAGAGAGCCATTGACACGGCGGAGTTCCTGGGATGTCCGAACATCCAAATCAGTACGGGCTTCGGCTATTTTGACCAGCCCAGGGAAGAGGCGTGGAAATACTGCCGGGAGTCTCTGGAACAGCTGGCCGTGTACTGCCAGAGAAAACATGTCCGGCTTTTTCTGGCGGAGCTGAAGGTCACCACCACCAATGTCCTGATTACAAGCAAAGACATAGCTAGGATGCTGGATGAAATTGGCTCTCCCTGCATCGTGGGAATGGTGGATATGGACCAGATGACGTATGCAGGAGAGACTGTGGATGATTATTTTGACCATCTGGGAGAACGGCTCAGGCACATACATTTCAATGACAGAGGGCATACGGTTCCCGGCGACGGGGATTTCCCCATGAAGGAATACTACGATGCCATTAAGAGAAGAGGATACGATGGAACGGTTTCATTTGAAATCTGCGACCGCAGATATTACTGTGACCCGGATAAGGCCATTGACGACATCGTTTCCTGGATGAAGAAAAATACCCATGAATTAGAGGAGATATGATATGTGGATTCACGACATGTTTGGAGCGGATAAGCCCATTATTGCACTGCTTCATCTGGATGCCCTTCCGGGGGACCCCGGTTTTTGCGGGGATATGGATATAGTGCTGGACCATGCGGCCCACGACCTCATGGCATTGCAGGACGGAGGCGTGGATGGGATTCTCATTGCCAATGAGTTCAGCCTGCCGTACCAGCCGGTGGCGGATATTGCCGTTGTATCTGCCATGGCATACATAATCGGAAAGCTGAAGGACAGAATCAGGGTGCCTTTCGGGGTCAACGTTGTGAAGAATCCCATAGCGACCATTGATCTGGCGGCGGCAACAGGCGCCCTTTTCGGGCGGAGCTGCTTTTCAGGTGCGTATATGGGAGAATATGGGGTTTATGTCTCTAACAGCGGCGAGGCTGTACGGCACAGAAAGGCCCTGGGAATGGAGCACCTTAAGCTCCTGTTTAAGGTGAATCCGGAGGCGGATGCCTACCTTGTGCAGCGGGACATCCAGGTGGTGGCCAAGTCCATTATGTTCGGGGATTTTGCGGACGGTCTCTGTGTGTCAGGGGCAGCGGCGGGAGCCGAACCGGATGACGTGGTCCTGTCTAAGGTCCATGAGGCAGCCAGGCAGAAGAATGTACCGGTGTTCTGCAACACCGGATGCAATCACCAGAATGTAAGGGAAAAGCTGAAACACTGCGATGCCGTGTGCATTGGCTCGGCCTTTAAAAAGGATGGAATTTTCAACGAACGGGTGGATGAAAAACGGGTCCATGATTTCATGGAGATTGTCAAAGCGGTTCGCAGGGAACCATAAGGAGATGTGATTATTGAGACAATATTTTATGGGAATCGACATTGGAACCTATGAGTCCAGGGGGATGCTCATAGGGGAAGATTTCAGGGTGATAGCGGAACATACCGTGAGCCACGGAATGAGCCATCCAAGGCAGGGCTGGTTTGAGCACGATGCTGATGAGGTGTGGTGGGGGGATTTCTGCGGGATATCCAGGCGCCTGATTGAAGCCAGTGGTATTGCCCCGGAACAGATAAGCTGCATTGGAGCCAGCACCCTGGGGACGGACTGCCTTCCTGTGGATGAGCAGTGCAGGCCGCTGCGTCCAGCCATCCTGTATGGAATTGATTCCAGGGCTGACAAGGAGATACAGTGGCTTACCAATTATTACGGCAGTGATGTACGGAGACTGTTTGGCCATCCCATCTGTTCCGGTGACACGGCCACAAAGATACTGTGGATTAAGAACAATGAACCGGAGATATACAGCAGGACCTATAAGTTTCTGACAGGAAGCTCTTTTATCACGGCAAAGCTGACAGGCAGGTATGTGATAGACCAGTTTTTGGCCAAGGGATCCTTCCGGCCTCTCTACCGGGAGGATGGAACGGTCAATGAGGAGGAATGCGGGCTATACTGCAGGCCGGACCAGATTGCAGCCTGTGCATATTCCACGGATGTGGCGGGCTGTGTCACCAGGGAGGCCGCGGCCCAGACAGGACTGGCAGAGGGAACGCCGGTCATCTGCGGTACCGGGGATTCCACATCGGAGGCAATCAGTGTGGGGCTGACAGAACCGGGAACCGCATTCTTCCAGTATGGTTCATCTATGTTTTATTACTACTGCGTGGACCGCATGGCAGAGGATTATATATCCCCCAAAGGAAATGGATCTGTAAAAGGCGGCAAGGTATTTACCATACCAGGCACATTCTGCCTGGGGGACGGCACCAATGCGGCCGGTACGCTGACCCGGTGGGTACGGGATACCTTTTACCGGGAAGCGCTGGAAATGGAACATAAGGGCGGGGAAAATGCATATGCAGTCATGGCAAGGGAAGCAGGTGAGATTCAGCCCGGCTCAGAGGGTCTGATGATCCTGCCCTACATATATGGCGAGCGCAGTCCCATACAGGATCCGCTGGCCACGGGCATGATATTTGGGCTGAAGGGAAGTCATACGAGAAAGCATATCAACCGGGCGGCCCTTGAGGCTGTGGGATATTCCACCTTGCAGCACCTGATGCTGTTTGAGGAAATGGGCCTGCCGCCCGATTCACTGATAACAGCCGGCGGAGGGACCAAAAATGATGTCTGGATGCATATTATCTGCGACATGACCGGAATGCCCCTTCATATACCGGAACCATTCCAGTGCTCCTCCTATGGGGACGCCATGCTGGCGGCCCTGGGAGCAGGCTGCTTAAAGGATTTTCACCAGCTTAAGGCGAAGCTTCCAACGGGGAGAATCATTGGGCCGGACAGTGAAAACCATAGATTTTATCAGGAAAAATATCCCATATACAGGGATTTGTATTTGAATAACAGGGAACTGATGTACAGGATGCATACGGATAAGGAATAGACAGAGCAGTTCCTTACAGAGCAGTTCCTTTAGGTTGGAAATGGGAAAGACAGGGAGGCAACAGACATGGTAATCGATACGCATATACGCCCCGCGCTTTTTGGGCCAATCTGCCAGGACAAGGACAGATTAAAAAAACGCTGCGACGAGATGAATTATCATCTGATGGGACCTTCGGGCGTGGATTTGCTGAAAAAGCAGTATGCCCTGGCCGATATACAGAAGATATTCATGCTGCCGGATGGCGGTTCATCCGAAACAGGGGAACCAGCCATATCCAATGATGAGATAGCGCAGCTGGCAGCATACGATTCGGATTTTTTTATCGGGTTTGGGGCAGTGAATCCGGGAAATAAGGATGCGGCAGACGAACTCAGACGCGCATTTGGACAGCTGGGCCTGAAAGGATTGTATGTCAATACGGCCAGACTTCACATGTATCCGTATGATGAGAGACTGACGCCCCTGTATGATATATGCAGGGAATTTGGAAGGCCAATTATCTTTCACTCAGGACTCAGCCTGGAGCAGCAGGCATTTTCAAGGTTCTCCAGACTGGCTGATTTTGAGGAGATATGTTACAGCTATCCGGATATCAATATCTGCCTGACCCATGTGGGATGGCCCTGGGTCCAGGAGACAGCCGCCCTTCTTCTGAAATATGAAAACTGCTACACAAGCACGGCGCTGATGAATTTTGACGGTCCTTACCAGATATACCATAAGGTATTCAAGGAAGATATGGGGGAGCTGTGGGTGGAGCATAATATTTCCCGCAAAATCATGTTTGGTTCCGGTTCGCCCAGAATCCGGCCTGTCCGTTGCAAGAGAGGACTGGACAGCCTGGGATTCTCTTCCGAAACCCTTGAGAACATATATTATAAAAATGCCCTCAGATTTTTGGGACATGCTTAACATTGCCGGGAATACCCTTTGGGGATTGGAGGAATAGATAGATGGAGTTCAAACTAAAGGAAGCAGCCGTCTGCGCGGACCATGAATTTGAGATGATAAAGATTACCCCTGAGGTCAGACAGTTTGTGGAGGAAAGCGGGATTGAGAACGGGCTGGTCTATGTGATCACGGAGCATACCACCACGGGAATCACGGTTAATGAAAGCCTGGACTGTGTGGAAAAAGATATTATGGAATGCTTAAGCCGCATTGCCCCGGAGGACTATCCGTACCATCACAACCATTACCTGCCCACATACGGGACCATCGGAGGAAACACGCCGGGTCATCTCAAGTCCCTTCTGACAGGAAATCACTGTGTATTTCCCATTGTCCGGGGAGAGCTGAAGCTGGGCCATGCAGCAGATATTTATTTCTGCGAATATGACGGAATCAAAATGCGCCATTATATGATATACGCCGTGGGGGAAAGGAAGGAATAGAACATGAAGCGGGCAATTGCAATGGCAGATAACTGCATTGATGTGTACTACAAGCTGGACCGGTATTATCTGACTGGAAACAGCATTGATTTTGCATTGAATTACCGGGATTTAGGCGGTGATGTGACGGAGATGACCATTCTTGGCAATGACGTATTTGCCATGGCTCTGGAAGAACGCCTGAGGGAGAGGGGAATATCCCTTCGCGTGCTGAAACGCGCGGACCGCCCCACCGGAATGGCTACCATGGACATTGTGGATGGGGATAAGAAGCATCTTCACTTTGCGGGCAATGCCATGGAGGAGATTGAACTTTCAGGGGAGGACCTGGAATTTGTGAAATCCTTTGATATTGTATACGCCGAGCGCTGGTCCAGGATTGACCGCTATATTAAGGAGCTGAAGCAGCCCGGACAGATATGGGTGTATGATTTTTCCAAACGTCTGGAGCAGGAGGGCAATGACAGAATATTGCCCTATCTTGACTACGCGTTTTTCTCCTATGACTAGGACGACAGCTATATCAGAGACTTCATGGTACAAACCAGTAAAAAGGGTACGGGTACTGTGATTGTCATGTTGGGAGAACACGGCAGCCTTGCATATGACGGAAACAGGTTCTATGAAAAGGAAGCGGAGAGGGTGTCCGTGGTGAACACGGTGGGAGCCGGGGATTCCTATATTGCAGCCTTTACCTATGGCGTAAGCCTGGGGGAATCCATATCCCAATGTATGGACAGGGGAAAGAAAAGAGTCACGGAAATCATTCAGCAGTTCAATCCATATAAATAAAAGAAAGCAGGAAATGAGATGAAGGATTACAAAATAATTGCGGTGGGAGATAATGTCTGCGATAAATACCTTTCCAGAGGCAGGATGTATCCGGGCGGACAGTGTGTCAATACATGTGTGTACGCCAAGCTCAACGGGGCGCAGACTGCTTACCTGGGGAAATATGGAAACGACCAGGTGGCGGAATGCGTCAGGGATACACTGAAACAGATTGGGATTGACGACAGCCACAGCCGCTGTCATGAAGGTGAGAACGGATTTGCCCTGGTTACTTTAAAAGGAAATGACCAGGTATTTCTCGGATCCAATAAGGGCGGTGTTGCCAGGGAACACGGCTATGATTTTACGGAGGAAGATTTTGCGTATATCAGCCGATTCAATCTGATTTATACTAATTTGAATTCATACATCGAGGATGATTTAAAGAGTCTGAAGGAAACCGGCGTTGCCATTGCCTATGATTTTTCCACCAGGTGGACCGACGCGTATCTGGAGAAGGTGTGCCCGTATGTCACGGTGGCCATTCTCTCCTGCGCCCATTTGACAAAGGAAGAACGGGAACAGGAGATGAAGAAGGTGCAGTCCTATGGGGTCAAGGTGGTTCTTGGCACCATTGGGGAGGATGGGTCCTATGTACTGTATGATGACAGCTTTTTGTATGCGCCGGCTGTCCATGCGGACGATGTAATCGATACCATGGGCGCAGGAGATTCTTACTTTGCAGCCTTCCTGTGCTCCCTGTTGGAAACCTCCCGGACAGGCGCTGTGGTGGAGGGCACAAAGGGGCGTATGAAGGAAAGGCTGGAGGAAGCCATGAAGAAGGGAGCTGCATTTGCGGCTAAAATGTGTGCCAAGGAAGGGGCATTTGGTTACGGCGTGCCTATTCTTGGGAGGACGGAACTATAGGAGCTGAGTGCTCATAACGAGCCACTGCACTAAGCTCGGAAAGACCTCGCTAAGTGCCAGTGACATGTATCGCACGTAAACGCCTGAAATACAGGCGCTAAGTGCTCATAATGAGGAGGAAAAGAGAATGAAACCAGATATATATGAAAATAATGGAGAAGGAATTCTGTGTGTCTATAAAAATGAAAAGTGGCTTGTCAGCATCAAGAATTGGAAGCCGGACAATGACATTGACGGCATTGCCCACCTGGAAATCCATCATTCCACGGATGAACAGTTCATACTGGCAGCGGGAAAGGCGATTCTGATCACCGCAGAGAAGGCGGATGACGGCTTTAAAATGGAACTGACTTTGATGGAGCAGGGAAAAGTATATAATGTGCCGGCGGAATGCTGGTTCTATTCCATCACCCAGAGGGATACGAAAATGATGTATGTCCAGGACTCCAACTGTTCCATGGAAAACAGTGATTTCTGCGACCTTTCCATGGATGAGATTGCGTACATACAGACCAATGCCCGCAGGCTGTTTGCACAGTAGACGGAGGGCCTATGGAAACGGAGGTTGTGCTGTTTGACTTTGACGGTGTTATCGCAAATACAGAGGAGAGCAATGCCGCATACCTGGAAAAGGCCCTGGCGGCCTTTGGAATCCAACTGGCAGACGAGGACAGGAAGGCGTTAATCGGAACCAATGACAAGACCAGAATCGAGAGCCTGCTTTCCAGGTCCTCCGTCAAAGTCACGGCAGAGGACCTGGCCGGAAAACGCAGACAGGCGGGAAATACATACGAAAACAGCTGCATCCGCCCCATACCAGGGGTGGTATCACTGATTCAGGATATACGGGGCAGGGGACTGAAAACAGGACTGGTGACTTCCACCTCCACCCGTCTGATTATGATTGCCCTGAACCGGATGAGGATGACCGGGTTGTTTGATGTGATCATATGCGGTGATATGTGCGCCAACTGTAAACCGGACCCGGAGTGCTACAAAATGGCAATGGATTATCTGGAAGCGGAGCCCCGAAAATGCATTGTGTTTGAGGATTCCGCCGTGGGCATACACGCCGCCAGGCTGGCAGGAGCCAGGGTGGCGGCGTACCGCGGATCGGGAATTCAGCAGGATGTAAGTGAAGCTGATTTTATTGTGGATTCATATGAAGTGTGCAGGGATAGGCTGGATGACATCCTACATGGCAACCAGCGTGACAAATTCATATTGCCCCCGTCGTATTTATGGGATAAAATATAGTAATGCTGAATATTGGAGGGGGACACTATGATTTTATCGGACAGGACACTATTTAAAATGCTGGAGGAAGGTACTTTGTCAATTACACCTCTGGACAAAGAGCCGGTACAGCCGGCCAGCGTGGATATACGCCTGGGGGATACCTTCAGCATTGTGGAGGATTCATCCACAGGAATCATTACCTTAAAGGATGAGGTCAGGTATAAGACCATAAACACAGATACCTATATCCTTCTTCCAGGCCAGTTTGTGCTTGCCACAACCATGGAGTATGTTTCCTTGCCGGACAACCTGACCGCCTTTGTGGAGGGGAGAAGTTCCCTGGGACGTCTGGGCCTGTTTATACAGAACGCGGGCTGGGTGGATCCGGGCTTTCAGGGGGAGATTACCCTTGAACTGTTCAATGCCAACCGCTGTGCCATTGAGCTGAAGGCAGGACGCAGGGTTGGCCAGCTGGTGTTTGCGGAAATGGATGATACAGCCCTGAAACCATACAATGGAAAATATCAGGGACAGAAGGGTGCCACCGGATCGCGGGTATATATGGACGGACGGTTTTGAACAATGGCTGCCAAATAGTACATGATTCTCACAAAGATGAAAAATCATGGTGGATAGTTCCGCCTGGATATTACTTATGACTAAAAGACTCTTTCAAAATCGTTATTCAAAATTATTGTACGTGTTTTTAATGGTTGCCATTTCTTTGGTTTTCAATGGCTGCACAAAACAAGAACTGATGCCGAAGATGGAATTTCCCTTGCCAGAGGAAGCGCTTACCATGGCGTTGGAAGAAACCGCCCTGCCTTGGAGTATTGAGCAGCGGCAGGAAGTGACAGATGGAACAACGATAGCTGTTACCTATATCTTACATCTGCCGGGAACCAGAAGCGGTTACAACAGTGTTGCTGTCAACAGCTACGAATCTAAAGAATATGGCCGAACACTGCAAATACTTTTCGCTGAACCCCAGAATAAAGAGTATTGGCTGGTGGAGGATGACGCCTGTTGGGAAGATTGGCATGAAATTCTTGTATTGATTGCACGCATTTATGGTGGCTTTGAGGACGCGGAAGAGATTTACCGGGCCTGTTCCGCCGGGGAATTCCCCAAGGATGTAAATGTTTTGTGGGAGGGGACTCTTACAGGCGGATATTTCCGTATGGTAACCACTAATCCTATGACACCACAACGTTTTAAGCTGGGAAATACATTGATATTCAATGTTTATGAATCTGAGGACTCATATCTTCAATTTCAAAAAGGCAAAGAGGATATTCCGTAATGAATATTGGGGATTCCGCAAAATGGTAAGCAATGCGTTCATGGCCGCTGCTCCTGTCCAATGGCCTTTAAACAGGTATCCAGCACGGATTCTCCCTCTGGAGAGAGGATATCAGGCATTGTCCCATATTCCTGGCTGCCGGAGCCATCCGGCAAAGCCCCGTACTCCGCTGCGTACTGCACAATAAGACTGCTGTTTGGAAGTATGATGGGCAGCGGGTCGCTTCCGATCCCCTCCCCGCCTGTCCGGGTTCCCACCAGCGTCATGAAGCCGGTTGCCTTGGAAAACATGGCTGCGTATTCGGATGCGGAAAAGACAGTATCGCTTACAAGCAGCCATAGCTTTCCCTTCAGCATTTTCTCTTTCCCGGCAGGTTCTGATATGTACTCTATTTCTTGGAACCGATCCATATCGGACAGGTCGTCCGGATTCATGAGGGGCAGTCCGGGGAATTCTGAAATAGGGCGGTAATCATTGAAATCCAGGAAAATCCCGTTATTATCCCCGGCTTTTATCAGTTTATACCCGTTGCATTTCAGGGTGGTTTCAATATTGGGGGACACAATCAGGTCATTGAAATAGTTCATGGAGCCGCCCCCATTATCCGTGAAATCAAATATCACGTTGTCATAATCCTTCACGGTCTGATAAAAATCAAAGAGCTGTTTTTTATCCTCGCCGTAGACGTTGCTGGGCAGAAGGGAATCGATTTTTATGTAAGCAATATGTCCTTCTTCAATAATGCGTGTCTGAACATTATCCGCCGCGGATTCTGTTTCTGTATCCTGGGCTGTTTCGGCGGCATCGTAATATGCCATCACCTTGTTATAGGCAGGATCCGTTATCTTCTTCATGTTCCCATAGTTTTCCACGGATTTATCATTGTTGTATGCGGCGGAGAATTTCTGCATCCGCTCCATATCCGGATAATCCTTGGCAAGGCTTTGGTAGGAACTGGCAGAATCTTCATACCAG
>JAJQEA010000231.1 GCA_021201905.1 Clostridia bacterium | reverse complement strand
TATGCGCAGGGCGGACACCGGGAAGGCGGATACGCGGAGGACGATTATGCGCAGGCCAGATATCAGGAAGCAGGATATGCGGAAGAATATCCGGAGGAGAGATACAGGGAACGCCAATATCAGAATGACGGATATACGGAATCCGGATACCCTGAGGACGATTATTCAGAAAGTGATTACCAGAAAAGCGGATATCAGGCAGAGGCATATCGGGAAGATACCTATGCGGATGAAGATGGTTCTGAGGATGCATATGGACGGCGGGGCTATTACGGAAATGAATATCCGGACCGGAATCTCCAGGACAACACAGAATACGGCGCCGGAGCAGGGTACTCTGAGGAACGCTACGGGAATGACACCGGGGCTGGGGAATCATATGAGGATGAGGATGCACACGCCCAGGTTACCATAGAGCCTGAGGATTCGGATGAAGAAGAGGAATCTGCAGAGGAAACACAGTCCCAGTGGATGCCGGATAAGCCCCGGATTCTGTCGGATGAAGCAGTGCGTGCCAGAATGCATGAGGCGGAGGTTCAGGCAAATCTGGCCAAGGAGATGTCCAGGATATCAGACGGACGCCACAGGCCGGAGACAACATCTGCCCAGACACGGGTACTGACCGACATAAAGGATTTGGGGAGAGAGTCGTCTGTACAGGAATCACATAATTTCTTGATAGAAGCCGAGTATTCCAGTTCTGGTCTGGAACAGGCCATTGAGCTTCTTAAGAAGATTCATAAGGAGCCAGGGGCTAAGAACCAGGCTGCCAAGATAACAGGGGAGAAGCTTAACAGTAAAGGCGTATTTGCCATTGCGGACAAATTGACAGGCAAGGACCTGATTATTGAACAGGCGGGCGCCATGGAGGAATCCACCCTCCAGGAGCTGAACCAGCTGATGGCCAGGGATGAGACAGGCATGAATGTAGTCCTTATAGATGTGGCGGGTAATCTGGCCCGCATCCATAAGGTATATCCGGGATTGGCCAAACGGTTTGAATATGTAGGGAAGATGGGGCCGGAAGAGGTTGCTTATGTGGCGCCGGAGGGAGATGACCGCCCCGTGCGTCCTGTGCAGCTTCGCAAGACAGAAGAGCCGGCTGCGCCCAGGAAGAACCAGAGCCGGACAGAAGAACCATCTGTTATAAAGGTTCAGCCGGTACCGGAACCAGCTGCCCCCAGGAGCCTGCCAAAACCAAAGCCGGAGCAGAAGCCGGCCGCGGAACGTAAGGCAGCAACAGAACAGAAACCAAAGCCGGTGCGCAGGAAAATGGAAGAGAGCCGCCCGGAGCCGGCTGTCCCCAGGGAAGAACATAAGGAAGTCCCCCTTAAGGCGGCGGAAACCCCTCCGGTCCTGCCTCAGCCGGAAGAACCGGATTATGATGACCAGCAGGAGATGGATATTGATGAATTTGCCCAGTATGCATGCCAATATGCCAGTGACATAGACTGCAGTATTTCAGGAAAGAGCATGCTGGCCCTCTATGAGCGGATTGAAATTATGGAGGAAGACGACGTACCCCTTACAAAGGTAAATGCCGAGGACCTGATAGAGGAGGCTGCTGACAAAGCGGAGAATCCATCCTTCTTTAAGCGGGTTACAGGAATATTCTCGTCCAAGTATGACAGGGACGGTCTTCTGATATTGAAAGAGGAGCATTTTATATGATGACCATAGGTTTGATTGCACTGGATCTTGATGGTACTCTGCTGGACAGCCAAAAAAACCTGTCAGAGCGCAACCGCAGGGCGCTGGAGCGCTGTGCCCGTATGGGCATACAGATTGTGCCGACCACGGGCAGGGCGGTGGATGGCATCGCCCAGGCCATACGGTTCCTTCCGGGGGTGAACTACGCCATAACCACCAACGGCGGAACCGTGGCAGACCTTATGAAGGGAACCAGTCTGAAGCGGTGTACACTGTCCAACGCAAAGGCGTTGGAAGTCATGGATATCGTGAAAAAGTACAGGGCAATGTATGATCCGTATATAGATGGAAGAGGAATTTCACAGCCTGAGTTCATCGAACATATGGAAGACTACGGCCTGAGCCCTGTGATTCAGAAAATGGTTCTCTCCACCAGGGATGTTGTGCCCAATATCCTGGATTACGTGACAGATTGTAAGAAGGATGTGGAGAAGGTCAACGTATATCTGTCTGATGTGAATGACATTATGCCGCTGCGAAAGGAGCTTTCGGCCGTAGAAGGCATTGTCATCAGCTCATCGCTGTATAATAATCTGGAAATCAACGCGCTGGGAGCCACAAAGGGAATTGCGCTTATGTGGCTGGCAGATTATCTTGGGATTGCTCCTGAGGCCACCATGGCATTTGGTGATGGGGAAAATGATATCTCCATGCTGGAAGCAGCCGGAGTGGGCATTGCCATGGGAAGTGGACTGGACATAGCTAAAAACGCGGCAGATAGGATTACGCTGACAAATGACGAGGATGGGGTTGCGGACGCCATAGAACGCCTGATATTCAACTAAAAGAAAGACTGAAATTATATGGACATGATATTAGAACATTGGCTGTCTGCCAGTGCAGGTATTTTCCTCATTGGCATGGTGCTGTATGGACATTACAAGGGGGCGCTGAAGCAGTGTGTATCCCTGGGAGCGCTGATACTTACCATTATATTGGTAAAGGTTGCCACTCCGTATATGACGGGATTTATCAAGGATAACCCCTCCATACGCCAGAGCGCGGCAGAGGCCATACTGAATGCAGCTGGCTGGGAGGAACCGTCCGCGGAAAACACGGAGCTTCCGGCAGCGCAGCGCATTGCTATTGAGAGCCTGAACCTGCCCCAATCCGTAAAGGAAACGCTGCTCGAAAACAACAACAGCGAGTTTTATCATATGCTGGGAGTGGACCAGTTTGCGGAATACGTCAGCACATATCTGGCTGACATTCTTATTAACGCAGTCAGCTCCATCATCCTGTTTGCAGTTGTCTATATCCTGATACATCTGGTGGTGCGGTGGCTGGATCTCATAGCGCGGCTTCCCATACTGTATGGATTGAATCACATAGCAGGTGCCGTCCTGGGATTGATCCAGGGACTGTTGTTTCTGTGGATTGGCTGTTTTTTGGTAGGAATCTTTGCGGCCACACCTCTGGGAACGACATTGGAGGAACAGATTAACGCAAGTACCTGGCTTCGGTTCTTATATCAGTATAATCTGATTAATATTGTGCTGGGCGGCATCATCCGGGGCATTCTATAGAATAAAAAGATATAATTGTTCCTTTAATATATAGAATTAAAACAAATCGCTGGGAGGGGATGGAAACATCTGTAAACAGCGATTTTTTTATTAACCACAAAATATAGAGAAATACAGAAAAAATAAGCACATTTAGTGGTGGGTAAATAAAGTTGAAAATTGTATAAAAAAATGGCACAAATTCCCTTGACAAGTTGAGAAAGTAGTGATATATTAAAGATCCACCGCGAAAAACGGTGGGACAACTCTGAAAAATGAGTTGAAAAAGTTGTTGACAAACAGTAACAGATATGGTAATATATAAAAGTTGCTGCTGAGACAGACAACAAAAAAGAAATAAAAAAGTTGTTGACAAACAGTTGCAAATATGATAAACTATTAAAATTGCTGCTGAGACAAACGACAACAACAAAGAACCTTGATAATCGAAGATTAGACAGTATGTAAAACCCTGAAAATTCTAAAAACAAAAGGTCTGGTTT
>JAJQEA010000033.1 GCA_021201905.1 Clostridia bacterium | reverse complement strand
CGGGGTTTTGGGGGCGCGGGGCCCAGAAAGGCAGGGCGGCACCCCCCCCCCCCCACATGCCCTGCTCCAGGCTTGTACCACATTGGCGGATACGGTTTTGTGCCGCTGTCAGGATCAGGCTGTATTCCCCGCCTGGCTTTACAGCCTGCCGGTCCGTGGAATCGGAGAACAGAAGCCGGAATATGCCGGCCTGTGAGCCGTTGATGGCCTGCCGGATCTGTGAGAGAAGCTCGTCCCGGGGAAACTGAGAGGGAGGGGAGGCTAAACGGGTGCTTTGGACCTCCTTTGGCCGGAACAGAAACGTCACCGGGGATTCCAATGGGGATATATGAATCCGGCCGCGGGAAAGGGACACCTGCTGTCCCGGTTGAACCGGAAGCGCCTCAAAGTCCCGCGTCTCCATGTCCGTTAACATGCTGATGGGGGACATGGGCGAGGATGCGGCCTGGAGGGCCAGAAGACGTTCCCCTGCCTGAAGGTTCACTGTTTTTTTGTAGACGGAGTGGACCGTCCAAGGACAGCACACATCCAGCTGCTGCTGTACATAGGTGGTAATGGCGGTGATGGTAGGACACATTTGTTCTCTCCCTGTATTAGAATCGTAAAGCCATATGGTTTCTTATTGCATTTCTGACAATATCTCAACAATAAATTTTACCAGATTATCGAAAAAAACACAAAAACAAAATTCAAAATAAAAAAGTTTTATACATGATAGACAAAAAACATGATTTTTTCCCCGTTTTCTCGTCATTGTTTTCCGGCTGTGTATCTAATAAAATACAACGTAAGTATTGAAATGGTCAACGTTTTACAGTCTGTAAGGAGGGAAAAATGTACGATTTAGTAGTGAAAAACGGAAAACTGGTAACCCCTGACAGGATTTATGAAGCCGATATTGCGGTGAAAGACGGAGTCTATGCCGCCTTTCTGGCCAAGGGGACAGAGGCGGCAGCAAAGGAAGTGATAGACGCGGAGGGATGTTATATATACCCTGGAATCATTGACTGCCACGCACACCTGAACGAGCCCGGGTTTGAATACAGGGAGGACTTTGAGACAGGCTCCAGGGCGGCAGCGGCAGCAGGCTGCACCTGCCTGATTGACATGCCTTTAAACAATGATCCGTCCCTGATGAATAAGGAGATATTTGACCTGAAGATGGGGCGAATCAGCAAGCACTCCTATGTGGACTTTGCCCTGTGGGGCGGTATTGTGGGAGATTACGACAATGAGCCCGGTTCCGTAAAGAACAACATGGCGGATCTGGTGGACCTGCATAACTGCGGCGTGGCTGCATTCAAGGGGTTTACCTGTCCAAACGGCGATTTGTTCCCAACCGTGAACATGGGAAATGTGAGAAAGGCTCTGGAAATCCTGAAGCCGTACAATGCCCTGTGCGGTTTCCACTATGAGGAGTTCGGCCAGGTGCTGGAACGGGAAAAAGAGGCAAAGGCAAGAACCGGAAGGACCGGACAGGAGAAGATCAGGGATTTCCTGGATTCCCATGATGTGTGGACCGAGTACGTTGCCACCAAAAATGTCATCGATATGGCCAGGGCCACCGGGGGCAGAGTACATATCTGCCATGTGAGCCACCCCATGGTGGCCCAGGTGGTGAAGGACGCCATCCATGAAGGGCTTCCCATTACGGCTGAGACCTGTCCCCACTATCTCGGGTTTACAGAGGACTTTGTCTTTGAGAAGGGCGCTCCGGCCAAGTGTACGCCGCCTATGCGCAGGAAAGAGGACATGGAGCGGCTGTGGGATTATGTCCTGGACGGCACATTGTCCTGTGTGGGAAGCGACCACTCGCCGGCCGCGGATGAGGAAAAGGACAATTCCACAAAGGATATCTGGCATGCATGGG
Source organism: Clostridia bacterium (assembly GCA_021201905.1). Taxonomy (GTDB): domain Bacteria; phylum Bacillota; class Clostridia; order Lachnospirales; family Lachnospiraceae; genus Enterocloster. Next base: position 1,854 of record JAJQEA010000033.1, on the reverse strand, counting down.
GTGGTCTCAATTCCATTCAGTTCTTCCTGCCCATGATGTTTGACATGGTGGTAAATCAGAAGGGCTTAAGTCCCACCTGGATCGCCAGGGTCATGGACTATAATCCTGCCAGGGTATTCGGCCTCTACGGCCGTAAAGGAGCCTTTGAACTGGGATTTGACGGGGACATTGTCATCGTTGACCCTGAGAAAGCCTGGAAATGCAGTCAGAAAGAGCTGCTGACCAAGGGGCATGTATTCTGCTTCGACGGTCTGGAGGGAAAGGGTGCTCCCGTATGTACCGTCATCCGGGGCAGGGTGGTCGCCTCCGGCGGAATGTTCAGGGAGGACGCGCTGGGCTATGGGGAATACGTGACTCCGGTACGTGACTGTTAACAAGAGGAGAAGAAGATAAGGGGTGACATTTATGAGCGATGTAAAGAATGAAGGAAAACAGCAGGCAGATTCATTGGCACCGATTCAGGACAAGGACCGTATTATGGGGTGGGGTTCCTACCTGATGCTGTGGCTGGGAGGATGTATCTCCATCGGTACCTTGACCATGGGATCGGCCCAGTTGGACAAGGGGCTGAACCTGATGCAGGTATTTTTGGCCGTGCTGATTGGCTCTACCATACTGGTTATCGGCATATGCGCCAATGACCGTTTCAGCTACAAATCAGGCGCGCCCTATGCGGTTCAGCTCAAGAGCGCTTACGGCACAAAGGGAAACATTGTACCGGTTATGATCCGCGGGCTTCCTGCGATTGTATGGTACGGCTTCCAGACCTGGCTGGGCGGCTCCGCCATCAACCAGATATCCATTGCCATATTCGGATACGACAATGTGGTGCTGTTCTTCCTCCTGTTCCAGGTGATTCAGATTGTACTGTCAGTAAAGGGGTTCCATGGAATCAAGTGGGTGGAGAACATAGGAGGCGTGGTTATTGTCAGCGCCATGCTCTACATGCTGTTTGTGTGTGTGACCCAGTACGGCGGTGTCATTGGCGATAAGCTGATTAGCAGGAAGGGCTCATGGGGAATGCCGTTTATCGCTGCCATCATTGCGTTTTTCGGCAACAGCACCACGGTTATGCTCAACGCGGGAGACTATTCAAGGGAGCTGAAGGGCGGCTATTCCATGGGAAAGCGGGGCGTTGCCTATTTTATCGCCATGGTTCCCACCACGGTTCTCCTGGGGCTCATCGGCGCCATGGCTTCCACCGCAACAGGGATTGCAAACCCAATCAACGCATTCTCACAGATGGTGCACAATAAGGTCCTGCTGGTGGCAACCCTTGGATTCATCCTGTTTGCCCAGATGACCACCAACCTGGCCAGCAACGTGGTGCCGCCTGCCTATGCCTTCATGGACGCCTTTAAGATGAAACACAGGACGGCCGTAATCCTGGTGGGTATCCTGGCCGTATGCACATGCCCGTGGATTCTGACCAACGACAGCTCCGCGGCAGGGCTGGACCTGTTTGTTAAAATTTATACGGCTTTCTTCGGCCCGATTTTCGCGGTGCTGATTACGGATTACTACATCCTGCACAGAGGCAGGATGGAAGGGGAGGCATTAAAGGACCTCTACGATGACAACGGAAAACATGGGGGAATCAACTGGGCCGCCATCATTGCAACAGCAGCGGGCGCGGTAATCGGACTGATCAACGTGGACGTATCCTTCTTTACAGCAACCATACCTACAGGATTGGTGTACTATTTGTGCATGAAACACATGCCGTCCTGCCAGCGTTTCAGGGAAGGAACTTCTTTGGAGAAGTAAACAGGAGGAAAAGCATATGTACGATTTGTTTGGGAAAAATGGAAGGATAGTCACCGCGGAGACAGTGGCGGAGGGAAACATCGGTAT
>JAJQEA010000374.1 GCA_021201905.1 Clostridia bacterium | reverse complement strand
TAAATTCCCGGGGGGGTTTGGGGTTGCCCGGGGCCGTTTCAAGTTTTGTGGTATCCAATAACCCTCCCCCGGCCCCCCCCCCCCCCGTATACTCACATTTTTATTACGCATGCTTATCTGTATCCTCTCTGTAAATGCAGGGTCCCTCTGTTATCACAGATGAAACCGTCTGATGAGTTCGTTCTTAAATCTCCTGTCCCCCAGAAATATGGTCAAAGCCAGGATTCCCACGGTCAGTATTACGGTTATGATTGCCATGGCTGGATGGGTGACCAGCCCTGCGGCCCATAAAATCAGGGGGATAAAGCTGAAAACCGTGATGGCGATCTGGTACATGAAATAGCTCTGCCAGTTCAAACGGTTTACAACAATGAGCAGCACCACGGCCGCGTCCGCAAACAGTATGGTTCCCAGCACCGCATAGTTGACGGACCAGCCCTCAAATCCCAGGACCCGGTCTATCATCACCAGCAGAATCTGCATGCCCACTGTTTGTATCAGCAGTGATTTTCCCAGGTTGGCATGGCGCAGAATGGAATACCGGAGGGTCAGCCCCACATAGGCGATTCCCGGTATGGCAATCCCGGACCACCAGAGTCCGTCATAGGTGGCGATATTCACCAGTCCCAGAAACAGGGCCACCACAGCCAGTACCCCGTAGCATACCATTACCAGTTTTTTCCATATACTCTCGTCATGCTGAATCACCGGATAATTCCCCTTATCCGCCTCCGGCAGGATGACGCCGTTGCTCTCCAGCTCCACCGGAATTCCGTCTGACCTCAGTCGGCCGAAAAAACATTCCTCCAGCCTGGAATCCTGGAATACCTTGGTGAAGGTAATGACTGTCCTGTCCCCAAAGGAGCACACGCCGCATTTGGCGGGCTGGCGCTCAGACACGCCGATCAGCATGCTGAACCCTTCAATATCATCCTGATACTCCCGGTCCATGGAGATAAGCCCGATATTGGATAGGGTAATGGTGTGGGCCCTGTCATTGCGGCGGAAAATGAAGCCGAGAGCCAGCCACTTGACAAACAGCGGAAGGATGCGGACATACCATTTTTTCTCATTTGAGACGTTGTAGGATATGGTCTCCTCCAGCTTTTCCTTCACAATCTTCTCGTCCATCTGCCTGCATACGGACGCGAGAATCTCCTCAAATTCATCCTTTTCCTGCCCTGGTTCGTAATCAATGGCTGTCACCGCGAAAAAGTTGGAGGCTGTGTTGGATCCAAAAAAAGGCTCTCAGGTTAATGGGAAGGTTCACCCCGATATGGCGTCCCTCCTGTCCTTCCCCCCGGTATACCCTGGAAATGGACCAGATCAGACAGGCCGTCAGGTACTTCGTGATACTGACCCCCATGTTGCGGCTCGCTGCCTTCAGCTCCCCTGTGTCCGCGTAGCCGTGAACCACGCTCTCTCCCCCAAAGGGTATATATCTCCCTGTAAGGCGCAGCGCAGGACGGGAGCTATAGCGTCTGGTCCTCATTTTCCGGTAATTCTTAAGGTAGCTGTCCTCTGTCTGGGCGGCCCCGTCTTCCCCCGGCTCCGGGACCCTGCTTTTGCCTCCCCGCTTTAATTCCAGGTAGCCCGCGGTCAGTTCCTTCAGAAAATTCACTGCCCCCATGCCGTCCGTCACCGCGTGGAACACCTCCAAATTAATTCTGGTTCCATAATAGCTTACGCGGAACAGGTAGAGCTGGCTGCTCTTGGGGTCAATATAGCGGCAGGGCCAGCTGCTCTCCTGCTCAACAAAGGGCTGGTGTTTGTTCTCCTCGAAATAATACCAGAAAAAGCCCCTCTTAAGCTTCACCTTGAACCCGCCAAACCGGGGCAGGACCTCTTCCAGCGCCCGGTCCAGCAGACCGGGGTCTATCTCTTCTTTTAATGTTACGGAAATACGGAAAACATTGCTCAGATTTTCATTGGCTATCATAGGGAATATCTTACCTGTGTTATCCAGCCTGTGCCACCGTTTTCCCTGGGGATTCTTCTTCATAGCGCCCCTTTCTACCGGCCGTCCCTCAGATTTCCCGCGGGTCCGGCGCAAACTGTATTTTCTGCCATTATATCTCTATCATCCTGCAATCACAACTATATTATACTTAAATTTTGTTTTCACCCCGGATATGATATAATGCATCCATACCCCAAAGGCACGGGAGGCCGTTTTCAAATTCCGCAGGAAATATCATGATTCATCCTTTATTTCACCTAAAATAGAGGTATAACAACAAGAGGAGGTAACTCTATGAAAACCATACATACACATACCCTGGAGCTCTCGGGAAGCAGCTACGAGGCCGGCCGCCTGCTGGGCAGCCGTCTGGCGTCGGTCCCTGGCCTCAGGGAACGGCTCTCAGGCGGTTTCCCCGGCTTCGGCCCGACACAGTTTAACCAGGCCAGCCAATGTTTCCGCCGCTGGTGCCCCGGACTTACGCAGGAGCTGGCCGGATTTGCAGATGCCCTGGGCTGCGCGCCGGAGCAGGTTCTCTATTACGGCATGACCTGGCTTACGCCGCGCTGCAGCCACCTGGCCCTTCTGCCCTCCATGACTGCCTCCGGCCATCCCATGACTGCCCGGAATTATGAATTCAGCGATGAGGCGGAGGACTTTACTGTCATAAAAACCAGCATCACCGGAAAATATACACACATAGGCACCAGCGTGCTGGGAATCGGCCGGGACGACGGCATCAATGAAATGGGGCTGGCCGTCACAATGAGCTCCAGCGGTTTTCCAGTAGGACCCCTGCCGGAGATGCGCAGGCCCGCTGTCGCCGGACTTCAGTTCTGGGCCGTGGTCCGCACCCTGCTGGAAAACTGCCGCGATGTAAAGGAGGCGTTGGCCATGCTGAGGGACATGCCTGTGGCATTCAACCTGAACCTGATTGTGTTGGACAGGGAAGGGCACTGCGCCCTGGTGGAAACCCTGGACGGGCGTATGGCAGTGAAAACCATTGACATGGATTCCGAAGAACAGGCCCTCTATGCCACCAACCATCCGGTTTTGGAGGAACTGATTCCCTATGAGCCACAGGCATTTGTCCACTCCATCCGCCGGTATGATAACATTACCGCCTTCCTGGAGTGGCACAGACAGGGCATCACCGCCGGGCAGCTGAAGGATTTCTTTCTGACGCCTTATCCGGAGGGCCTGTCATGCAATTACTACAATCAGTTTTTCGGTACCACCAAAACCATGGTACTGGACCCTGTCCAGGGCAGTCTTTCCCTGTGCTGGGGAGGACGGCCTGAAAACGGCTGGCATGACTTTAACTTCACGGATCCATTTCCCCAGGAAACCGCGCCCATCGAAATCCAGAACCAGACAGCGGACCCATCCATCTTTATGTACAGGAGCCTCATATGAACTACAACAATGCCATAGAAAAAGCCATCCTGTTTATAGAAAGCCACCTGACTGCATCCTTCACCGTGGAGGATGCGGCCAGGGAGGCAGGCTACTCTTATTACCACTTGAACCGCCAGTTCTCCGCCGTCCTCGGGGAGAGCGTGGGCAGCTATATAAAAAAACGGCGCCTGTCCCATGCAGCCAGGGAACTGGTCTACACGGAGAGACGCGTCATTGACATTGCGCTGGACCATGGGTTTGAATCCGGCGAAGCCTTCAGCAGGGCCTTCAAGGCCGTCTACCACACAAGTCCGGCCAGCTACCGGAAAAACCGGCTGGATGTTATCATAAGCCAGAAACCAAAAGCAGACCAGCAC
>JAJQEA010000050.1 GCA_021201905.1 Clostridia bacterium | reverse complement strand
ATATAAAGATACTTATAAGATAAACTAATAATAATTATCTACATGGATAATGAGCTTTCGAAAAGGAGAATGAATTATGGCAAAAGTAGGAATTGTAATGGGAAGCGACTCTGATATGCCTGTTATGGCAAAGGCAGCAGAGATTCTGGACAAGCTGGGCATTGATTACGAGATGACAATTATTTCCGCACACAGGGAGCCTGATGTGTTCTTTGACTGGGCAAAGGAAGCAGAGGATAAGGGCTTTAAGGTAATCATTGCAGGTGCAGGCAAGGCTGCACATCTTCCCGGCATGTGCGCGGCTATTTTCCCTATGCCGGTCATTAGAATTCCTATGAAGACATCTGACCTGGGCGGTGTGGATTCACTGTATTCCATCGTACAGATGCCAAGCGGCATTCCGGTGGCAACCGTGGCCATCAACGGCGGCGCCAACGCCGGAATCCTGGCGGCAAAGATACTGGCTACCTCCGATGCAAAGCTGCTTGCTAAGCTGAAGGAGTATTCCGAAAGCCTGAAGAACGATGTGGTGAAAAAGGCTGAGAAGCTGGAGCAGGTGGGCTATAAGGAATATCTTGCACAGATGAAATAAGACAGATTAAAGGAAACAGGCCAAGGAAATAACAAATGAAATAGCAGATAAGAGAGGATAGAAACCATGATGGATTACAAGAAGGCCGGAGTTGATATTGAGGCAGGCTATAAATCAGTGGAACTGATGAAGGAATATGTAAAGGGAACCATGCGCCCTGAGGTATTAGGCGGTCTGGGCGGATTTTCAGGAGCATTTTCCATGTCCGCGTTCAAGGGGATGGAGGAGCCTACTCTGCTGTCCGGTACTGACGGCGTGGGAACCAAGCTGAAACTGGCATTCCTGATGGATAAGCATGACACGGTGGGAATCGACTGTGTGGCTATGTGTGTCAACGACGTGGCCTGCGCTGGCGGTGAGCCTCTGTTCTTCCTGGATTATATTGCCTGCGGAAAGAATGTTCCGGAGAAAATCGCTACAATTGTAAAAGGCGTGGCTGAGGGATGCAGACAGTCCGGCTCTGCCCTGATTGGCGGAGAGACAGCAGAGATGCCGGGCTTTTATCCGGAGGATGAGTACAACCTGGCAGGATTCTCTGTGGGTATTGTTAATAAGAAGGACCTGATTACAGGGGAGAACCTGTGTGCGGGGGATGTCCTGATTGGAATGGCTTCCTCCGGTGTACACAGCAATGGCTTTTCGCTGGTGCGCAAGGTATTTGAGAAGGAGCTGACAAAGGAAGGCCTGAACACATATTATGATGTGCTGGGGACCACTCTGGGCGAGGCATTGATCGCTCCCACCAAAATTTATGTGAAGGCCCTGAGAAATGTAAAGGAAGCAGGCGTTACCATAAAGGCATGCAGCCATATCACCGGCAGCGGCTTCTATGAGAATATTCCGCGTATGTTAAAAGACGGCGTGAAGGCTGTCATAAGGAAGGACAGCTACCCCATTCCTCCTGTATTCAAACTGCTGGCTGAAAAAGGGCAGAACGAAGAGCAGATGATGTATAATACCTATAATATGGGATTGGGTATGATAGTTGCCGTTAACCCTGCTGATGTGGAGAAAACCATGGAAGCCATGAAGGCGGCAGGCGAGGCTCCTTATGTGGTGGGCTCCATTGAAGAGGGAGAGAAGGGTGTGTCCTTATGCTAAGAGTGGGCGTACTGGTATCCGGCGGCGGAACCAATCTCCAGGCTATTTTGGACGCCGTGGATCATGGTGATATTACCAATGCAGAGGTATCCGTGGTCATCAGCAATAATCCGGGAGCTTATGCTCTGGAGAGAGCCAGAAAGCACGGGATCCGGGCTGTCTGCATTTCCCCAAAACAGTTTCCCACCAGGGATGCATTCAACCAGGCATTTCTCGCTAAAATAGATGAATATGATTTGGATTTGATTGTACTGGCCGGATTTCTGGTGATGATTCCGGCGGCTATGACTGAGAAGTATAAAGGACGTATCATCAATATCCATCCATCTCTGATTCCTTCTTTCTGCGGTGTGGGTTACTATGGGCTTAAGGTCCACGAGGCGGCCCTGGCCCGGGGTGTGAAGGTGACAGGGGCTACGGTCCACTATGTGGACGGGGGCATGGATACCGGCCCCATTATCCTCCAAAAGGCAGTGGAGGTGGAGGAAGGGGATACCCCGGAAATCCTGCAGAGAAGGGTTATGGAGTAGGCAGAGTGGGTAATTCTTCCCAAGGCAATCAACATGATTGCAAATGGGCAGTAGCATCTCTTTGACAGTAGCGCGCACCATATGTGCCATGTTTTCATTATAAGGAGGAACGTCATGAAAGTATTGATAGTAGGCGGCGGCGGACGTGAGCATGCAATCGCATGGAAGATATCCCAGAGCCCGAAGGTGGAGAAGCTGTACTGCGCGCCCGGCAATGCGGGTATTGCCAAGGTGGCTGAATGCGTTGACATCGGCGTCATGGACTTTGAGAAGCTGGTCGCATTTGCCGGAGAGCAAGCCATTGATTTGGTGGTGGTTGGACCGGATGACCCGCTGGCAGCCGGAGCTGTGGATGCATTTGAAGAGGCAGGCATCCGTGTGTTCGGCCCCAGGAAAAATGCTGCTATACTGGAAGCTTCCAAGGCATTTTCCAAGGATTTGATGAAGAAGTACGATATTCCTTCTGCCGCTTATGAGACATTTGATTCTCCGGAGGCAGCCCTTACATACCTGGAGACAGCTCCCATGCCTATCGTGCTGAAGGCGGACGGTCTGGCGCTGGGAAAGGGCGTGCTTATCTGCAACACCAGGGAGGAAGCAAAGGAAGGCGTCAAGACCCTGATGCTGGATAAACAGTTTGGATCCGCGGGCGACCGGATTGTGATTGAGGAATTCATGACAGGACGGGAGGTTTCCGTGCTCTCCTTTGTGGATGGAAAGACGATTAAAATCATGACCTCGGCCCAGGATCACAAGAGGGCCAAGGACGGGGACCAGGGACTGAACACAGGGGGAATGGGAACATTTTCACCCAGCCCATTCTATACGGATGAGGTGGATGCATTCTGCAGAAAGTATGTGTACCAGCCGACCGTGGACGCCATGAAGGCAGAGGGCAGGGAGTTCAAAGGAATTATCTTCTTTGGCCTGATGCTGACAGAAAACGGCCCCAAGGTGCTGGAGTACAATGCCAGGTTCGGAGATCCCGAGACCCAGGTAGTTCTGCCCAGGATGAAGAATGACATTGTGGATGTATTTGAAGCCTGCGTGGACGGAACCCTGGACCAGATAGAGCTGGAGTTTGAGGACAATGCGGCCGTATGCGTGGTTCTGGCATCGGACGGATACCCGGAGCATTATGAAAAGGGATATAAGATAGACGGCCTGGACCGGTTTGACGGTCAGGACGGGTATTATGTGTTTCATGCCGGAAGCAAGTTCGATAAGGACGGGAATGTAGTGACCAACGGCGGACGAGTGCTGGGGGTTACGGCAAAAGGAAATACACTGAAGGAAGCCAGGGAAAATGCTTATAAAGCAGCGGAGTGGGTGGAATTTGAGAATAAGTATATGAGGCATGATATTGGGAAGGCGATTGATGAGGTTGGAGTTGTGATGTAGATGACATCCCCTGGTTTTGGCAGCAGACCAGGGGATGTTCTTTTTTCTGGAAGTTGTTTTGCCCGTGTCTGCTGGAGATTGGTAAGTGATTCATAGCCGGTACCCGGCAAAAAGAAAACCGCCCAAACGGATGGT
>JAJQEA010000201.1 GCA_021201905.1 Clostridia bacterium | reverse complement strand
GTTCAATAGGACGCTGCCGCCGCAAAATAAACATAATAACACTAATCTATAACAATATTTTCGTCCGTTCTCCCTTGTTAATCCACTCCTCTGCGTATAACGTAACATTGGTAACAAAAACCAAGGAGGGATTAACATGAACTACGAAAGAGAAATTAGTAACCTGCTTCGGCGCCTCGGTGTAAACAACTCCTATGTAGGGGTTCGTTACACAATCTACGGCGTCACCCGGACCGCCCATGACCCCACTTTGCTGGCCTATATATCCAAGGGGTTATATGTGGATATAGCGGTCCATTACCAGACCTCTACCGGCTGTGTGGAGCGGAATATCCGCACCCTTATCAATACCATCTGGCTACACGGGGACCGAAAACTGCTAAATGAAATCTTCAATTTTGAACTTAGCCAAAAAACCCCGCAACGGGGCATTTATTGACGCGCTGGCAAATTATATAGTGATGAGAGGCGCAGGCGAAGAACTTGCAGACGCTGCGTGCCGGCAGCAGGCAACCTAGCGCCCCTCACCGCGCCGGCCGTAAAGCCTCCCCTGCCGGCCGGGACGGCCGCCTCTCATCCTCCGGGACGGCCGCCCTTCTTCCTCCGGGATGGCTGCTTATCTGCCATAAAAATGATATCAGGAATCCGCTCAAATCTTCCTCACAGGTCTGATATATTTAAAATACTGTTCCGGATTATAATAAAAATACATGAGCCGGCCGGGAGAAGTGTCAAGGCAATAGCCTGTATCAGCGTAATCAAACTCTGCCATTGCCTTCTCTATCTGTTCCTCCACACTCCGGTTTTCCTGTTCATAATCAAATGGTCCGTGTTCAAACACAATATACTCTGCTTCAGGAATATCATCTATCTGCATCTGCGGCGGCACTTCTCCTCTGTAATCCCGGGGAAGCCGTACACCCCAGCACTCTGAGCGCAGTATCCCCCAGTCGCAGAGTCTGCCGTCCGGGTCATTCATATAAGCCATGATTTGACCGCTTCCACAGTTGGCCTCGCTCCCTCCGTTGTCGTCCAGCTTTCCCTTGATGCTGTCCAGCAGGCCGCAGATCGTCTCATAGTCCTGTCCTGGAATGAGATTCTGTTTCTGCCAGAAATCCCAATACCCGTTGCTTTCGCGGTTTTTGATATACAAAAATTTGTGGGCGGGTATGGTAACAAAATAAATTTTAACACCATCTGCTGATTGAATCATGCCGATTTCTCCTAATCCTAAAAAGTAGCGGTCAAACGCGCTTATCTTTGTGCGGAGTACCACTGGTCTGGGATTTTTCCTGTATTCACTGGGCGCAACACCGTATGTTTCCCTGAAGGCTCTGGTGAATGCCTCATGTGATGAAAAACCATAATCAAACGCAATATCCAACAGATTCTTCCGGCTGTCCCTGACCTCTTTTAATGCAAAGGCCAGCCTCCTGAGCTGCAAATAAGTTCTGAATTGCATACCTGTTATCTCTTTAAATTTCCTCGACGTATAAAATTCAGAGTACCCCAGTCTGCGGGAAAGAAAGCGCAATGTCAGGGCTTCGTCATTGTACCCTTTAATGCACTCGTCAATTTCATCCACAATTATCTGAATCTGCTTCTGCCACTCGTACATCCGTCTGTTCACCTCGTTTCAACCACTCTATGTTCATTATACAGGAACCGGGAGTCTGATACTTGATTTTACTTGCTATCCGCGGCGCCGGCCACCGCTGTCAGCAATTCCTCCAGCTGGTAAGGTTTTGTCAGGAATGCGTATCCTCCTGCCTTTTCCCATCCCCCCATTGCCCTGACATCGGAACGGGCCGTGAGAAACACCACAGGAATCTCCGCTTTTTTCCGTAACTCCCGGCAAAATGCCAGCCCGTTTCCGTCCGGCAGGTCGATATCCATGACAATTACATCTGGTGTGTTTTCCGCGATCCGCTCCTTTGCTTCCCTCAGTATTCCCGCACATATGATATCGTATCCTTCCGGGCGCAGAACCCGCTTATTGATGTGCAATAACTCCCTGCTGTCGTCTACCAGCATGACTGTTTTCCCAATGTGGCGCGGTGAAACAGCCTTGTTTTGAGGCAGACCGATTCTCTCCCTGCGCAGTTTCATCAACTCCCTCTGGCTGATCAGAGATGAGACGAAATAGGAGAGTACATCAAACAGGACTGAAATATGCTCCATTTTTTCAGGAGGCGGATTGTCAGCACCTAAAAAACCTGTCATCCTGCCCTGGAACAGCAATGGGCTCAGAATGATGGTTCTGATTCCCTGGGGCTTCAGGAATCCGTAAATCAGCGGTTCCCTCAGGCGCAGGGCTTCCACCGCCGGTTCAATCATATTACATCCTTTGGCCAGCTGTTCATACCAGGCCGCCAGGTCTTTCTTTGCCAAATAGGGAAGCTGGGCTATTCCCGACGGTATCCCTTCCCCGCACCATTCGTATGTATTACGGATGTGCTGCCGGTCCATCTCCTCAAAGACATAGACTCTGTCGCACTCCAGGGATTTTCCCAGAAATTCCAGCAGACAGCCCAAGCCCGCCTCTGCATCCGGTGCGGCATGTATTTTCTTCAGGCACTGTTCCACAAACTGTTCGTTCCCGGCAGCTCCTTCCCCGGGGCACAGATATGTGCCGGGGGTAAGGCCCTCAATGTTCTTGTCCATGTCTACCTCCTCTTGTTTTCCCGTGTCCGTATTATTTGGCTGGTATTTTTATTGATATCTCTGCTTCCATGCCTGCCTGTTACAAGCGCTGGCTTTAAAGGATATATGTCATAACAGAGTTCGTATTTTCCGTCCGTGGATATATTCTGGTAAAATTTCTGCTGGATACGCTGCGCAATGGAAACAGCATCCCCGGCAGCCGCATCGCAGACCAGAAGCAGAAACTGGCAGCTGCTGTATCTGGTGAACATGTCACCTGAACGCAGGGAACGATGAATGAGCTGATACAGCAGCTCCATCAGACGCCCTCGCTCCAAAAGCGCGGGGAAATCCCCCCGGCTGTCTGTCATGGTAATGAGTATACTGAAGATGTCGGTCTGATTCCTTCTTAAGCGCCGTTCCATAAACCGGTAGATGTTGATAAAGCTCTCATAATCCTGACAGTAAGCCCCCTCGATTGTCCCTGGTTCGGACAGTTCGCTGTCAAGCTGTTTTATATCCGATTTCCGGCTGCGGTCCCTGTCCACGTACAGACGGTCAGAGCCCGGTATTTCTTTTTGTTTCCCGCGTCCGGCCTTTTCCTGTGAAAGGCACTGGTTTACCCGTTTGAACAAATCCCTGTACCTGTCCCCCGGCTGGCCGCAGGCGCCGCATATAGTAAGCGATATCCGCCTCACTGCGAACCGGGACGGGGGAAGGCTGCAAAACCGCTGTTCAATCTGGCGGCACCTGGATTTGATAAAATCAGGTCCCTGGCTTATGGGTATGAAAATGACAAATTCATCTCCGCCCACACGTCCCAGCAGGTCACTGTGCAGCGTCATCTTCTCAAGCAGACTGGCAATACCTTTAAGAACCCTATCGCCGGCAATATGTCCGTAGCGGTCATTGATTGTCCTGAAATTATCCACATCTATCATGAACATGATGCCGCTCTGCTTGGATTTTAAAGCTTCGTTGACCTTATGCTCTATGGTTTTTTTGTCATACAGCCCGGTAAGCCAGTCTTTCTCAGCCGGTTGGTTTGACTGTCTGCCCTCTTCCTTAGGCATTAAGAGAACCTTTTTCATACCGCATCTCTCCTTCATTATGGTTCACTCATGGTCTCTCTGATTCAAAGCATACCATATAAGGAGCAAAAGAGATGAAAGGTTACAAATTCTTCACCTTTCATCTCCTTATCAAGTCCTCCCGCCCTTAAACCTTCTCAAATGTATATCCCCTGCCGTAAACCGCTGTTATGGTATATTTGCAGTCTCCTTCCTCCAGCTTTCTGCGCACCGTGGATATATGCTTTTTCAGCGTCCGGTTGTCCGCTGTCATGGGCATATTCCACACAGTCTGGTAAAGGTATTCAGAGGACAGGATCTCCTCCCCGCTGCGCGCCAGCAACAGTAAAAGCAAATATTCCTTCTGCGTAAGGAGCATATCCTTTCCTCCCAGATACGCCCGCTGCGCAAAGAGATCCAGGGAAAGATTGTCACGGACCAGCGTTCTCTGTTCCTTCGCCTCCCTCCGGTTCATCCTGGCCAGGCGGAGCTGGGCTTTAATTCTGGCCACAAATTCATCCACATCATAGGGCTTGGTGATATAGTCGTTTCCCCCTGCCAGAAGCCCCTCGATGATTTCGTTCTTTTCATCCAGGGCCGTGAGAAACAACACCGGCGCTGAAGTAAAAGGACGTATTTTCCCGCAGAAATCCAGTCCGTTCCCATCCGGCAGCATAATATCCAGAACCAGGGCATCGGGCATGTGCTCCAAAAGCAGCGCCCGCGCCCCCTGAAGGTTTCCCGCGCACAAAACTGTATAACCTTCCCGCTCCAGGATACGCCGGTTGGTCCGCTGTATATTCTTATCATCCTCCACCAACAGGATGGTCCCCGTCTCCTTCATATCCTGCGCCCTCCTTTGCCGGAAGGGTAAACCACACCCGGGTTCCCCTGCCTTCTTCGCTTTCAATTCCAATTCTGCCGCCGTGTTCCTCAATGATGGTCCTGCAGATAGGCAACCCCAGGCCGGAACCGCCCGTTTCACCGCGGCAGAACCGCTCAAACACATGGGGCAGCAGGGATTGGGGAATGCCCTCGCCATTATCCTCAACACGGACCAGCACATGGTTCTCCCACCTTTCTGCCCGGATGGAAACAAAACCGCCCGCGGTGTGGCGGTTGGCATTGCTCAGCAGATTAATCAGCACCTGAATCAGCTGGTCGGCATTGCCCTCCACAAGAGGCAGGTCTGTCTCTGCCTCATATGTAAGCGTATTGTTCTTTCTTGCAAACAGGGACTGGTAGATGCGTGCTGTCTCAGCCATCAGGGATGACAGGGAGAGCAGGCCGTCTTTCGTCCCCTGCATACGGCCTATGCCCACCAGACTCGTCACCATCTGTGCCAACCGTCTGGCCTCGGAGGAGATGGCATTTAAGCCTGTCACCGTTTCCTCGTCCACTGCGCCGGACCTGATATTCTGGGCGGCAAACTGCGCGTTTACGGCAATTACCGTCAAAGGAGTCTTCATTTCATGGGACATATCGGTATAGAAGGAACTTTTCAGGCGGTTCATCTCTGCCAGCATTTCCTTCTCTGTCTCAGCCTGCCGTTCCCGCTGGTGGGCCATGGCCGCCTCCCGCATGGTGCCGTAGAACATGGCCGTCATCTGGAAAAAGGAGAAGATCATCATAGCCGCATCCGTCATGGCAAAATCCAACGGCAGCGGGACATCCATATGGTAAAGCTGGTCGTGAACGCCGGCATACAGGAAAAGCACGAACCCCACAAGGGATATGACCTGTCCTGTATGGAGGTTACCGCTCCTGGCCATACCTGGCAGTTTAATGAGAAAACGGACATATAGATACATCACAGAAACAGCATACAGCCCATTATAGTACAGCTGTACCCAGGACAGAAGCACCGTGTCTGCCCCAAGGCATACCACTGTAAATACCGCGGCCGCTACACCCGCAGCCCGGACAAACCACGTTTGAACAACGCCGGGAAATATCCTGCGCGCCAGCAGTATCATCAGAATAAACGCAGCCGGAAGGGTAAGATGCTCCACCCGATAGGCGGCCTGCCACGGAATGGCCGGGAACAGGGCATAAAACACCTTGGATCCCGTGAGCCCATTGCGCATAGTCCATGCAAGGCACAGAAGTGAAAAATACAGGTTCGGCCGGTAGCTTCTCTGCACCACAAACAGCAGCAGGTGAACGAAAAACAGCGCGGCGAACAGACCGACCTTAATTGCCTCAGTAAACATAGTCAGGGCGGTGAAGCGCCTTATAATCTCAGGTTTGCCAAAATACACACCGCTGTGTCCGCCCCCTGTGCGGTGGACAAAATTGGCTCCCTGCTGTACGAACTCAATCACCCCGTTTACCGGCCTGACCTCCAGCTGCATTTCACTGTAGCCCGGAACAAAATCCGCCGCATTATCAGCCGGCACGCCAGCCTGAAACCGCAGCTCGCCGTTGACATAGGCACGGTACGCGTAATCTATGCTGGAGCATTCCATCATATATACATCATTGTCCGGAACCCTCACCACCATACGGCTGGTAGCAGCAGGCATGTCCTGGGGACGGGCCGGAACCGCTTCACTCTCCCGCGCGGCATACTCCTTTGGAGTCACCACACCGGGCAGGTAGGCCAACTCTCCCTGCAGCCGCACAAAGCCGTCGGAAAAATCAAATCCGGTCAGATCATACACCCCATTTTCCGGCTCCACCCGGACCATCTGTGCAAACTCTGTCCTGTAAAAGTTACGCAGATACCACAGCGACAGGCACGCAAGCACAATCAGAGGCAGGACCACCCGGAGCACCCATCTCCCCTGCTTCATTTTCCCTGTTTCCATCAGCCTTCCCCCATATAAACAGCACAGTTCCTTCCTGCTTCCGTTTTTCACATGTTCTTGTATTACATACATTATATATGGGAGTCCGCACAAGTTCAAGCGGCATACTGTTTTCGCGCTTGCCGCACATACTGTTTTCGTGCCCGCCACCTGCCGCGGCTGCCAGCATGTATCTGCTTTTTCACAGTTGTCATTTCCTGTCTGCTCCCAGTTGTGCTTCCAAAAAATTACAAATATTGTTTTGTAAGTCTGACAGCGCCTCATCCTCAATGGGATAATGGGAGCCGTTTCGGAGTACTGTTTTTGTCACCGGCACCTTCTTAATCTTATCGAGAAAGATATCACTCAGAAACTGCAGCGTCCATCCATCCTTTTCCGGCTGCGTCAGCAGAATGGGACAGACGGAAAAATCTTCCGGCTCAATATCCGGCGCATACGTCACATAGCTGTGAAGAAACCCCATTGTCACCTTATTCCCTGCCGACGTCCGGTCCGCCATCATGATTTTCAGACATGCCCTGTCATTTACAAGGCGTTTCATCTTGGACGGTATGCTCATTTTAATCTTAAATCCGCCCAGACCCACGGTGCAGGACAGCTTTGCAAGCAATGCTCCCGTAATCCCCCAAAAAGCATTGCTGGCGGTCGTCACCCGGACCCTCCCTTCCCTCTGATCCAGGAAGGTCATTCCGATGATACCCCGGACCTTTCCATTCTTCGCCGCTATATGGTAAGCTTCCATGCCTCCGGCAGAAAGTCCGTACAGGAATATGGGGCGTCCATCCTTTTTCAGCTCCCGGTCAACCAGGCTGCTTCCGCACTGTACCCAGTCATCATAGGTGAGCCTCATGTTGGAATTCACCTCTGTCATACCGTAGAACGGCATATCCGCCATGATTGTCTCAAATCCCTTTTTTGCAAGGGGTCCCCCGATAATCATGGAAATCTGCCTTCCATTGGTTCCAACTCCATGAAAACAGATTACTTTTGCTTTTGCGTCCGGATTCCGAAACGTATCCAGATGCACGTTATTTCCTTTCCACCTCCAAAACTCCTCCGCTGGCTTATAATCTGCATTGAATTGATATGCCTCAGGCAAAAAGGCCTCAACCTCTCTCCACGCTTTTTGTCTGTCATATGTCATTGCGTTTTCCTCCGTTTTCTTCTGGGCGTACAGATGACGAAAATGAATTTTCAAACACGTCCCAGGATAACCATGCTGCATTTCTCTGCTGCATTTCATTGAAATTTTATTCTGTTTGGAGTATTTACGCATTAACAAATGTTAATTTATATCTCATGGTCCCTTTTCAGACCGCGGCGTATCCTGCTGAGAGACTCCTTTTTGATCCCCAGGTAGGACGCAATCACACTCTGGGAAACCCTGCCTTCCATATCACCATACATTTCACAAAGCCGGACATACCGCTCCCTTGCCCGCATATTCTGTAAACTGTATTCCCTGCACATTTTGTAAATGACTGTCTGTTCCAGCATTTCCACATAAGTCATAATCATGGCTTTATCAGTACATATAAGTTCCTTGAATGTTTTCGCTTCAAAGCGGAGTCCCTTCAAATTCTCCAGCGCCTCAAACACCTCCAGGCTCTCTGGCAGGAAAAGGCTCTCGCCGATGGCAAACTCCCCCTCACGTATAAACATCTTGGTGACATCATTGCCGTTCCCATCAATGTAATAGCTTCTCGCAATCCCCTCTATAACCAGATAAAGATAGTTCTGCTCCATCCCCATATCCTGTATTGTGGCACCAGCGGGATAATATACCTCACGCGCAATCTTTGCCATACGATTGATAATTGCCGGGTCGGATTCCTGCCCCTTTGCCCTGAATATCTCTCCTATCTTATCTTTCTTGTCTGCCTCTGTCATGGCCTCACCTCACCTCCTTATAATACGTCCATCGGTGATTATTCACAAGGCCTTGATGGGGTTTAAACATCCTGTCACACATAAAAGTGATAGCCTGCTTCAAAACAGGCAATCAGCGGTGCTATCATATCAACAAACAGGGAAATTGCAAAATTGTACGAAAAACAAAACAATATTTGCGCAAAAAAATAATATTTCCCCTTGACAATCCTCTAAAAGCACAGTATACTTAAAAAGAATTTTTTATAAGATTTTGATTTCACATGTTTTTGTAAGTCATTATTCCTATGATGATTTACAAAAATATGTGATTTTTTTATTTTATTTAAAATCACAATAAAATATTAGGAGGTATCTTTCATGAATAAAGGTACAGTAAAATGGTTTAACTCACAAAAAGGATTTGGTTTTATCACGAATGAAGAAAACGGCGAGGACATTTTTGTTCACTTTTCCGGAATTGCTACTGATGGCTTTAAGTCATTAGACGACGGACAGTCCGTAACCTTTGATATAATCACCGGCAACCGCGGCTTACAGGCTGTGAATGTCTGCGCAGCATAATATTCAAGATAAAAAAGGGGCATATGGCAATATGCCGCTGCACCATACCTGGCGGGGAGAAATCCCCGCCATTTCTTATTCAAAGCCCCCTGCCATGTTACTGTATGGCAGGGGGCTTTTGTGATTCAGCTTTGGTTTTCCCGGATTGCGATCTGCCGGTTCAGCTTTTTTATCGATGGGATGATAAAGAAGGCAACGATGACCGCGGAGCCTATATCCGCTACCGGTCCCGCATACAGAATTCCGTCCAGTCCGAAAAACAGGGACAGTATCAGCAGCAGCGGAATCAGTATGATTAACTGGCGCAGCATGGAGAGAAGGGATGCCTTAAGAGGCTGTCCCGTCGCCTGAAAATAGCTGGTGGACACTATCTGGAAACCGGCGCAAAAGAGGCCGCCCAGATAAATTCTCATGCATTTTACAGCAAACGAGGTGAACTGTGCGTTGCCGCTTCCAAACAGCCTCAATATCAGACGTGGCATTGTCTGGCAGATCAGCCAGCCGGCGGAAATGGACACCGTGGCATAAATAACAGCCTTGAAATACGTGGTTCGGATTCTCTTATAGTTGCCGGCTCCATAGTTAAATCCCAGGATGGGCTGGGCCCCGACACCAATACCAATACAAAAGGATCCCAGTATCATCACAATTTTCATCACAATTCCCATGGCGCTTAAGGCCACATCCCCGGTCACCTCACTCTGGTTTCCGTAATAAACCAGGGAATTGTTCATTACCACCTGCATGATACAGGCAACCAGCTGGGCAATACCGGACGAGGTTCCCAGGGCAAGGGATTTTTTACAGACGCGGGGCACCAGCTTCATAAGCTTAAGCTCAAAACGCATATTGCCCCGTTTCCAGAAGTAGTGACAGAGAATGACAGCCGACAGAATCTGGGAGGTTATGGTGGCAATGGCCGCCCCTTTTACGCCCCAATGGAATACAAAGATGTAAAGCGGGTCCAGAATCGTGTTGAGAGCTGCCCCTATAAGGATTCCGTACATGGACAGCCGTGGATTCCCATCTGTTCTGGCCATGTTGGACATGGTGGTTCCCAGCACGCTGAAGGGAACTCCCATGAGGATGATAGAGGTGTAATCCCTGGCATAGGGCATGACGGTCTCTGTGGCGCCAAACATGACCAGCAGCGGATCCAGAAAAAGCAGCCCCAGCGCCGAAATCAGTATTCCAATGATAAGTGACATGGAAAAAAGGTTGTTCAGGGTGAGATTCGCCTCCCGTCCATCCCTCTCCCCCAGCTTGATGGCCGCGTAGGCGCCGCCTCCTGAACCGGCCAATGTGGAGAATGCCATTACAATGGTCATCATCGGAAAGGAAACCGTTGTCGCGGCATTTCCCAGGTAACCGACCCCCTGACCAATAAAAATCTGGTCCACGATGTTGTACACCGAATTGACCAGACAGGCAATAATGGAAGGTACGGAGAAGGCCAGCAGTAATTTGCCGACCGGCTCCGTACCCAGCGGATTTTCTTTATGTACAAATGCAGTTTCACTCATTCTAGTCTAACTCCCTTCATTCATATACCCCCATACATTTTCTGCCATTTTGTCCAGCAGCTGTTCTGCCTTTTCCCATTCCTCCGGCGACATGCCGTTCATCAGGATTTCATTCCACTCCTACCGGATGCCATAGAGCTGCTCTATGATGGAAACAGCCTTCTCCGTGGTATACAAACACTTGGACCGTTTATCTGCCTCATCCGTCTCCACCCGGATGTAGCCTTGCTCCTCCAGCTTCTGAATCCCTTTTGTCACAGTCCTCTTGTCAAAATGTCCCAACTGCGCCACCCGCAACATGCTGATTCCCTCATGCTCATGAATACATACCAGAAACGTAAGCTGCCCGCTGCCGATATTGTATTGTGCAAGCTTTTTGTCATAAAATCTGTGTACCTGCCGGTATATCATCGATATCGGGCTCATTATATTTTTCTGTCTCATCATCCCATCATCCCCCACATGATTGGTTGGATAGCCAACTAAAAATATATCACATATTAGTTGGCTAGTCAACTATTTTTACAAACCAAAAATATTACGATAAAAATTACACCAAAAGAAGGTTGTTCTCATTCCACTTTGCCTGCCCGCTGGCGCAGATTCCCGGGCATGCAGTTATAAATCAGCTGCCCCATCTCCTGCGGCGGCTCTTCCATGCCGCTTTCCACCCATTTTTTTACAACCGCATGTGCGCCGCAGGAATAAAATTCAATCCAGTATTTTTCCTCCGCAGTCAGCTGCGCCCTGTCCTTCCCGATCAGATAGCTATAGGATTTTTTAAAAAGTTCGATGCCGTAGCCGCGCAGTTCATACTCGCAGGAATTTTGTCCCTGGCTTTTAAATGCATTTTCAAAAAATTTTTGATTGTCCTTCATGAACTGAAACAGACGGATATGTAAGTCAATCTGGTTAATTGCAACCGAGGATTTTAAATTCTGCTCCACAAACAGAAAAAAGGGGTACATCATTAAATCCATTTTGTCTCTGAAATATTTATAGAAGGTGGCTCTTGAAACGCCGCTTTTTTCCAGCACATCCTTGACTGTAATATGGTCAATCGTATTGTTTTTCAATAACTCAATCATAGTGTCGCTTAAAATTTTTTTAATATCCATAAAATCACACCTATACAAATACCAGATATTGTTTAAATCTGAACATTATGCGGAAAGCGTTCCTGGAAAACAGAGAAATAAGCTTCTATAATTTATTTAGATGATATGTGCATATTTTTGTGATATTGCACAATTCCATCACACAAAAGCCAATGTTTTCTCAATCAGTTACATAAGCAGTATACACCCAAAAGGGCGGAAAGTCTTGTTTTTTTGTGCAACTTTTATTTTTTCACTTATAGTAGAAAGGATGGTAAAAGAATGAAAGGATTAGTTCTGGCAGGAAAGAATCATATTGAATGGAGGGATGTGGAGCCTCCGAAGCTCAAGACCCCCTTTGACGCGATTGCACGGCCTCTTGTGGTGACGCCATGCTCGGGGGATCCCCATTGTATCCAGACAGCCCAGCCGGTCTTTTTAGGCAAGGTTTTTGGACATGAGGGCATTGGCGTCATAGAGGAAGTCGGCAGCCAGGTAAAGGACTTCAAGGCAGGTGACTTGGTGATACTTCCCACGGTGCCGGCCGTGTGGCGCAGCAGAATGGCCCAGGAGGGACTTGCAAAGCTGATGCTTTATTCAACCGACACAGACGATGTGGGTTATGGCGGATTCTTTGCGGAACATACGCTTGTGGCTGACGCGGATATGAACCTGGCGCACATTCCCGAAAATATAACAATGGAGCAGGCTATCATTATTCCCGACGTACTGGCAACCGGATTTTCCGTGGCTGAAGCCACGGACATACGGTTTGGGGATACTGTCCTGGTTATCGGCATAGGTCCCATAGGGCTGATGGCTGCAAGAGGCGCTGTTTTAAAGGGTGCCGCACATGTAATCGGCGTTGGTTCAAGGGCGGTCACGTTTGAAGCTGCCAGAAAGCTGGGCGTAACTGATTTGGTCAACTACAAAGAAGGGGACATTATCGAACAGGTGCTGGACCTTACCCATGGACAGCTGGTTGACAAAGTGATCATTGCCGGCGGAGCCGATGCCAGCCAAATATTTGGCGCAGCCATGACTCTGGTGAGAATGGGCGGCATTATTTCCAGTTTGGCGGCGTTCCTGGAAAATGAAACGGTTACCCTGCCAAATAACCAGTGGTTTTACGGCTCCAGGGATAAAACCATAAAAGCCGTGCAGTCCCAGGGCGGCCGTGTTTATCTGGAGCGGCTGATAGCGATGGTCTCCGCCGGAAGGATTGACCCCTCAATCGTTGTGACACATAAATTCCATGGTCTGGATAAGGTCACCGATGCGTTGGATTTAATGGCCTCCAGAGATCAGACAATCATGAAGGCAGCCGTATTCACCGAATAAACGATATGTAAAACCAGCTTCCCCTCCTGGTGTTTTGGCCATTTCTGTCAACTCATCAGGAGGGTCTGTGTTTCTACTTTGTTTCTTCCATAACGGCCTCTAGCTATGGTTCGCATTACTGCCCACAGTACACACCATGATTTTCTCACCCTTGGTATCATATTCCCCATTAAATTGAAATCCCAGCTGCTGATACAGGGAAATGGCTGCCGTGTTGCTCTGGTATACACTCAAATAAATCTGGTTTTTGCCATATTCCCGGCTCAGCCGTTCCAACAGGGCCAGCACCGCCGCCTTTCCATATCCTTTTTTCTGATGCTTCCTGTCGATCAGGATACGGTCCAGCCATACGCTTCCCTCCGGTTGCGGGTCACTGAAATGGCCATACATGGCAAACCCCACCAGCATGTCTCCATCATAAATTCCAACCGGTCTCCACTCCTGCAACGTATCCGCCTCAAGCATACACTCCCTGACACTTTCAATCATGCCGGTCTGCTCCGGCAGTGCCTGCAAATTCTCCACTTCTTCCCTATTCGCCGGGTTAACTGGTTCAAAATGTAAATTCATTGTCATGCACCTGTCCTTTCTGTATTTTCATAAATAAAAACCCAGCAGTCCGCCAGTCTGTTGTTTTGTTTATACGGCAGCGTCTGCATACCACATTGCTGCATATTGAGGCTTTCATAAAACCCATAATTGCAGCTGGTATCCGTAAACACGTAATAGTGTTTGATGTTCTCCTGTTCCATATATTGCTGAAAAAGGGCAAACAGCTCCTTTCCAATCCCCCTGCCGCGGCAGTCCGGGCGGACGGCAAGAAAAGACAGCTCCCCTTGATATACGCTTGAGCTATCTGCCAATAGCTGCTCATAAATCAAATCCATCTGCCGGAAAAATTTCCATGCCCTGCGCCCTTCCCTAGACAGAGAGAGACGAAAAAGAGATTGCCATGCCTGCAGACAAAACAATAAGGGGCCGTGCGGCTTTCTCAGATTGTGGCCCATGATGACCCCCGCTGCCTTTCCATCGAGCTCCGCCACCCGCGTAAAGGTTTGTTCTGCCAGGCAAAAAACGCAGGTAGGTGTCTGAAAGCAGGACAGCAATTTTCGGAGTGCAGAATTTATCATGCTCCCATGTAACTCTCACAATATCTGAAAGAGCCGCGAAATCCTCTGGCTGATATTCTCTGTAAATAACCGTTCCCATAATAAAACCTCCCAAAAAGAAAAACGGACAAAACAGAATACATTCCAACCGCCCTGAGATGAATTTGTACGCAAAATCATCATAAGCAGCCAGTCCGTCAAACTGTCTTATCCGGTCTTATGCAGATACGCCCGCATACCATATCCCTATCTTATCAGACATCCGGAAAATCGTCAAACTTTTAAGTAGTTGTTTAATCATTACAATTGCAGTATAATACAGCTAAAATCGGTTTTGTTTTAAAAAGGAGACTTTTATGAGCGTTATTAATCTGCCCCATCGCCATGGCACACAGGACACAGCCCTGCAATTACAGGAACAGCTCTCACAGATCCATCATTTCCAAATCGTTTCCGAGGTATTCAAACAATTAGGCGACACCTCCAGAATCCGGATATTCTGGCTTTTATGCCACTGTGAGGAGTGCGTCATCAATATTTCCGCCATGATGGAAATGTCCAGCCCGGCTGTTTCCCATCACCTGCGCCCGCTGCGCAACAGCGGTCTGATTCTCAGCCGCCGTGTGGGGAAGGAAGTATATTACAAAGCAGCTGACACAGAACAGAGCCGCCTGCTGCATCAAATGATAGAAAAGATGATGGAGATTACATGCCCCGATTAGAACAGGAGAATCCGTATGGAACACCGTTTAAAACAAATAGAACAGGAATTTTCCAGGTTTCATGATGGAAGCAGCATAAATACCTGCCTCCTTTATCACGGAATAGAGCTGTCTTATCTTACACTCCAGTCCGATGAGATTGCGCTTCATCATGATGCGCTGGAGCATATTCTGGAAATCAACTGCTGCAAAGCCGGGCGCATGGGCTGGAGGATGGAGAGTGGAAATACTGTATACCTTGGACCCGGGGATTACAGCCTTCACACAATGGATGTCTGCGCAGCTTCTGTCATGACATTACCCAACGGGTATTATGAAGGCTTCACTCTCTTCATTGACCTGAATACCCTTTCCCATGAACCGCCGGAACTGCTGGAGGGAACGGGAATCACCGGAGAGTTTTTGATTGAGAAGTTTTGTAAAGGGGGAAGGCTGGCCTCCTTTGCCGGAACCGCGCAGACCGAGGCAATCATTTCCGGCTTCTATGATCAGCCGGAAGCCCTCCGTTTGCCCTACCAGAAACTAAAAGCAATGGAGCTTTTATTGTATCTTGGTAAGCGCCAAGTCTCTGCCAATGAACATTTAGCTGATTACCAGGTGGAGCAGATTGAAATTATACGAAAGATACATGAGCAGCTTACCGGACATATGGAACAGCATTTTACAATCGAGTCTTTGGCTAAACAATATCTGATAAATCCTACCACCTTAAAAACCATGTTCAAAGGGATTTATGGAAATTCCATTGCCGCCCATACAAAAGAACACCGAATGGAACGGGCGGCCGAACTCCTGATGGAGACTAAGGACAGCATATCCCAAATAGCCCAGGCCGTGGGCTACGCAAATCAAAGTAAATTTACAGCAGCCTTTAGAGAATACTTTCAGGTTCTGCCAACAGAATACCGGAAACATCACCGTGCTTAAATATATGTCTGTTCTTTTCCTGCCTCTATGGCATTGCGCGGTGAAAACCACGGCAAAGAGCGGCCCGCCCATGTGAACGTGCCACTCTCTGTCATATCTGCGCCGGTAAAATCAATCATTCCCCCATCTGAATTTTCTTCTTTTCATTCTCATAAATATCCAAAAACTTCTCAGGGTTCTCAGCAAAGATTTTTTCCAATTCATAGGAAAGGGTAAATGGATCATAATTACTGAATACATTGGGTATGTACCGGTAAAGCTTATCCGCTATGGACTGAACATGCTCTATGTCGGTTCCTGTCATGCTGTAAATCTTCTTTTCCGTGAATATGAGAAGCCTTACTATAAAAGGACCTCCCTTGATCCCCACCTGGGCGCATACCCAATAAATCTTTTGCCGTGGGATGGCTGTTACCTTTGAGGTACCCTTAGGACCGCCTTTTACCCCGCACAGCAGCAAATAAGACGGCATCAAAACTATTTTTTCTCCGGATCCCTTCTTCGGATCCGCGGCCTTATCGATGTATTCCTCCACCAGAATTTTTCCTTCCAGTGCCTCTGTGTCAATTATCTTACCTGCTGCTTCCGGCGTAGTTTCCTTATAAGGGAGAAACAGATTATCACCGTTCCTTGCCACCCGTCCGGTAGCCAATAATTTAACCACCGCGCAGACCAACATAAGCCCTATTAATATGACCAGATAAAAAGATATACTGCCGTAAGAAATGTCGCTGAAATCAATAGAATCCTTTCCCAGGAAATATATGATTGCCAGGGCGCATACAAACACAATGATTAATTTAGCAAACATTTTTCTCGTAGCCCGGTTAATCCGTTCTGATTCCCGCGCCAAATATCCATGTTCCATATCCTGTTCTCCTTATGAGTCTTCTACTCCCGGCATTAAAATTACGATGCCTGTTCTGCAACCGAAATATTGGCATCCTTTGCATTCTTCCATGAATTCAGGATGGCCCCCAGAATATCGCCGTGCGGATCCTTTAAGCTCATAGTCGCACCGGAGATCGCGTCCAGATCAGCTTTTTCCGTTTCTGTCAGTGCCTCATATTTCTTTACATCCTCTTCCTTGTCAGAGGTGCCGTGAAGGGGTCTGCCGTTTAAATCGGAACAGTATGCCCCAAACCATGACTCCACCTCGCTGGCGGTCATGCCTTTGAACCGTTCCTTAAAGATATTCATCTCATCCGCCCATATTCCGGAATTCAGCTTGTAGGTGCTGCCGCGCTCCCGCTTCGTCTTCCACGCCTCCACCTGCGCTAAGAACGTGTCCTCGGTCTGCTCCAGAACGGTGTCAACCTTTTCATCGTGGTTCTCGTCCGCATTGTAGCTCTGTCCGGGAAAACCAGTCAGCTTCGGCATATACTCGCCATCATAGTTGGGGGTTGCCACCTCCATCACATCCGTATAGAGAGCGATAATCCTTCCATCCGCATCGAAGCATGCGCCTGCTGCCTGGGTATTGAAACTGTATACCCCTGTATCCCGGTCATCCCTGCCTGGTCCTATACGCCCGGTATTCGTAAATCCCAGGCCAATCTTTGCCACCTTCTCTGCCTCCACCGGTTTCCGGTTCTCATAGGCCCGTTGGATTGCTCCCACAATATTGCCGTGAGCGTCATTCAGGGACATGGTTGCCCCGGAAACGGCATCTAAATCTGCCTTCTCCGCATCTCCCAGCGCCTCATATTTATTGACATCCTCCTCCTTGTCAGAGGTGCCGTGAAGGGGCCTGCCGTTTACATCGGAACAGTACTTGCCATACCACTGCTGCACTTCCTCCACGGTCATTCCCATAAACATATTCTCGAAAATGTCCATCTCGTCTGACCATGTGCCTGAATTCAGCTTGTAGGAACTGCCGCGCTCCCGTTTGGTTTTCCAGGCATCAATCTCAGCAAGGTATGTATCCTCGGTCTGCTCTAATACTGCATCCACCTTCTCATCGTGATTCTCGTCTGCATTATAGCTCTGCCCCGGGAAACCGGTCAGCTTCGGCATAGATTCACCGTCGTAGTTAGGAGTCGCCACCTCCAGCTGATCCACCTCCAGATTCAGTATTCTGCCGTCATTGTCAAACAGCACATAGGCAACCACCTCATTGATGCTGTATACGCCTACATCCTGGTCGTCTTTACCCGGCCCCAGACGACCGCTGGAATAAAAGCCCATTCCATGGGAAATTCCGGAAGCCTGTATCTCCGCAGCCGGCTCCGCCTTCCCCCCAAGCTCTTTGTCAGCACTTCCCATTCCTGTTGCAGATCGGATCGCGTCAAATACACCGTTGGAAGTCCATGTGGCGCCGGATACGGCATCCACGCCTTCCAGCCCCTGCGCCTCCATGATGTTTTTCTGGAGCGTGATTATGGCTGCGCCTCCAATCTCCGCCGTCTCCTTTTCCCCGGACAGTTCCAGGCCGATAATCCTATCCCCCGCCAGTGTCACGTTTGCGGTAACAGGCCCGCCGTAGCCCTCTGCCACTCCCTGTGCAACCGTGAGCTCCTGACCGCCTGCCGCGTTTTCAGCCGTATGTCTGTTAACCCGTCATAGACAGGATTTGCCAGACCAATCACGGCCGCTGAAGCAACTGCCATGATCCCCAAACCCATAAGATTGCTCTTGTTCATAAGCTCCCCCTTCATTTGTTTTATAACATGTAACTGCCACAATACCAGACTACCATTCCATGGTGTATTTGTCAATATTTTAACTATCAAGCATCCGTTTCTGAAGCATCCGTTTCAACCTCTCCGGATACTCCCATTGCCAGGAGCATCAGCATGACAGGCGTCACGATGGGAACGCTGATGTTGACCGCTGCCTGCGCGGCATAACAGATTACGGCAAAGGCGATTGCCATCACATAGGGCTGTTTCCCGGCCAAACGAATCATTTTCCGGATGGATGTGACAAGTAATGCCAGATAAGCCACGAGTCCGGCCAGACCAACCGTCACCAGGTATTGAAGGTATTCATTGTGGGCGCTGTCAAAAAATTCCCCATAACGCATCACCATTTCATCATAATAATTTTCCATGACAACGGCCCCATATGTATCCGGTCCGGCACCAAACAGTTTCTGTTTCAAGGGAAATCCACCATAACTCTCCATGCCTATCCTCCATATATACCAACGGTGTGTTCCCCAGTCGTCATTGATTGCCAGGTACTGAGCCAACCCGCCGTAATTCCCTGCATTTCCACGGATATTCACATCATAAAGGGCAAAGCAGAGCAGGACGATTCCCACAGATAGGAATGCAAACCAGGCCCATCTCCCCCTGTTCCCTTCCCGCATCAGAGGATGGGTGTCCGGAAGCCATTTCATCATCCGGCACAGTATGAGGTACACAGCCCACAGAACCGCCACTAGGATAATCAGGTAATGGGAGCCGGTTATGACACGGTATAGTCCGCCCATTTGTCCGGCCGCTCCTGAATGGGGCTTTGTCGCCCTGTGTATCCCCCAGAACTCCGACCCTAACACTGCCAGTATAAAAACATAGCTCCTGACCCCCCTCAGGTTTTTGAATGCATACAGCGGCAGAAGCCCAATCAGCGCAAATATTGCAAGGTAGGCATTATCACTCATTCCGGTAATCAAGCCGCAGAAAGAGACTGACATGCAAAGGAGATACCATATTTTTCTTATCCGGTTCTCCTCCGTAAAGAACAGCAGGGCGGATGCGCCGGCCAGCATGGCTGCATAGGATGTATATGTATTAATGTTGCCAATGGTGGATGTAAACATATAATATTGTCCTGGGTCCATCAGATTTTTAAAACCAATGGGATCCATATCGAAGTATTGAAGAATTCCTATGATACATACCGCCATGCCGGTTCCGAGAAACAGGTCCAGATACCACTGCCTTAACTTAAGGCTCCTTCTCACGGCAAAATACATAAACGCGTAAGCAATCCACAGCAGCAGCCCGGAAAATCTCCCGCCGCTTCCCCACAATGCGGCGGCGGGAGTCGCGGACTGGAGGGTGGATATCCCGGCTATCAGTATAAAATCCAGCATAGACCAGTCAGATGCATAGAATTGCCGTCCCTTGCCCCCATTCCTGCCGCAGCCCATATAGATTGACACAATCAAAAAAGTTCCATTTACCGTCAGGAATATGGCTGCAAAGATAATCACTGCTTTATAATAAAAAATGGTTTTATAATTCAGTATATCAAAGTAATAGTCCCTGAATACAAGGGGAAACACCCCAATTATAATGATTGCAAACATACCTGCCAGTCCGGAATTCGTACGTTTCCATGCTGAATAAAATCTTATAATATTTGCAATGCCGGTTTTCTTACTGCTATCCATGATTACTCCCTTTCAGGAAATCCCAGAAGCAGCCATGGCTGATACCATGGCTGCCTCCGATACTCCTTCTGTTTTTACATCTTTATATCCTTGTGCTTCCTTTTTTGGCACATATAGGTATTGGCCTCCTCCAGCATCCGCATAAGCTCCAGTGCGCTGCGAAAGGCGATATAATGCGTCCCTGTATAGTTGCACTGGAACCGCCCCTGCATAGAGGCATTCTGTCTGAACAATACATGGACCAGAATGGCCTCCCTGGCCGATGTCACATAAGGGAACAGCTTATCTGCTATATCCTCTTTGACCAGGACTTTCCCGGACCTTTTTTGCTGATTTCCTCTCAGCGCCTTGTACTGCCGTTCCCTTTCTTTTTGCAGGAAACGCGGTTCTGTTGTCGCCATGGGGGCTCCCACCATTTCACACACCTCGTCAAGGGCCAGTATAAGCCCGTGGATTCCCCTAAAGCTTACAGGACAGGACAGATGGTAATTCACAATGATACCGTATGGCATATTCTCTTCATATCCGTTTATGCACGCAAGCATCATACATGCCCTATCTGTACCTGCCATTTCAATCTGACGGCTCTTTTCTTCACTCAGCATAGTCCACTCCTTTGCAGCATAACCCCAGACATTGGTTTGGAACCTTTATCTCCTGTTTTACGGTGTTTCCCTTATCCATCTGCCGTTTTCATCCACCGGATATCCATCCGGGGTTATTTCATTTACATATAACGTACCCATCGGCCTTTCGCTCTGGCTTCCGGTACTGAAGAAATACCAGTACTCGCCCAGCTTCTGCCATCCTGTTGCCATACCTCCGGTAAACTGATTCAGATAATACCACTTCATATCCTTTGCGTCATAGTGCCATCCCATGACTAAACGTCCAAAATCAGCTCCCAGGTTCTCATTCAGATAATACCAGTGTCCGCCTGCGTCCATGTACCATCCGTAATCCATGATACCGGCTGCGTTAAAATGATAGGTACAGGTCTGCCGGGCATCCTCATACTTTATATTGATCCATTGGTCTTTGATGGTTCTCCCGCTCCTCAGGACAAAGGACCATTGTCTGCCATCCCCGCCAATGCTTTCCCACCGTCCTTCCGTTCCAACGGCATAGGTCCTGTAATCATTAAAGGTATTTCCCGGTCCAAGGCTTCTGCCACCGCCGGAGCCGCCCCGTGAACCGCCTCCTCCAGAACCGCCTCCGCCTGGCCGGTTGGGATTGCCCGGATTGCCTGGATTGTCCGGGTTATCCGGACGGTTCGGATCGTCCGGATTATCGGGAATATTCGGATCGCCGCCGGAAGTAATGGAATCCACAAGGGCCTTTAGGGTGTCATATGCATCCAGAAGCTCGTCCACGGTCGGACGGTAGATTCTGTTGGCAACTTCCAGGGCAATGTCAATTGCATCGCTTAACGCCTCCCTGTCCTCTTCGCTGACCGATGGATTGTTCTTTAAGGTCTGGGCAATGGAAATCTGGCCCAGCAGTTTCTGCCTTGCTTCCTGCCACAGCGCATCATCCTCCATCTGGTAGAGTACATGCAGCGTCAGGTTCTTTGTAACCGGCTCACCTGTGTCATAGCTGTTGCCCGATGAAGCCGTCCTTCCCAGTCCCTTATACTCCCATACAATTCCGGTAATCGGATCCGTATAATCCTCAAATATATCCAGATCCATGAATCCATCCGCATCCTCCAGGGCCGTGTCAGTCCTGACCTTGATGATATGTTCCATGGAACGCTTATCGTCGATGATTTTCACTTCATGGGCTTTCAGGTAGGTCAGTACATAGGTGCTTTCCACGTTTGCATCAAAGGAGACAACTCCTGTAAAACCGGAATCCACGTCATCCGGATCCGGCTCCATCGGCACCTCCGTACACGTATATTCACCGTCTGAATCCTCCATGTTCCACAGCTGGTAATCTGTATAGCCGTGCATACTGCGGTCAAGGACAGCATATACCCGGATGTCCGGTTCCCGGTTCACATCAGACGGAATCTCCTTGTTGCTGCCGCCCACCTGCCTTGTCAGTACGGATGACAATGTCCACGGTACCTTTACCGCATCATTGCCGACTTCCGCTTTTACCGCTTCGGACTCGGATGCTTTGGGCGCACGCTGGGTGAACTTGACAGTGTAGAGTACATCAACCCCTGCGGTCATGGCGTCCTGGTCACTGCTGTTATTCGTCAGTTCATCAATTAAATCCTCCATCCTGTCATCTGACAGGTCAAGGGCCACGGCCCCTGGCTTAGGGGTATAGTCAATGGATGCATTGCCGGGTGTTGCTGTATCCGCGGCATAATAATTTGCCTGGAGCACCAGATTGCCCTCCGGCATGGTGATGGTGGGGTTCCTCCTAGTCTTATCTGCCAGTGTCAGCTTGCCAATCAGGGCGCTCCATTGCCGGAAAGCCTGGCCCTGGCTGTTGGTGGTTTCAGCATCCAGAGAAATTACATCCCCTGCCTTTACCACTGCCGTTTTATCATCGTCAAAGTCAACTATAGCTCCGTTACGCACGATTTTTGTGATAAATCCGCCATTTGTCAGGGCAATGGTATAATCCTGCTGCTCCTGCGAATTTCCTATAACCGCTACCTGCGTGCCCAAAAGAATCTTATCGGCAGGCGCTGTGTCCTCTCCGGGCTGTTTCGCGACCACTACATATAGCTGGTTTGATTCCAGTCCCCCAAGAACTGCATGGGGTGATGCGCCGGAAGACATGACCCATCCGTCCTCATCGGCTCCGGGCACATCCATCACATCGCCTTCCATATTAAGTATTGCGTACAGGGTTCCCGGATTTGCAGGCTCAACCACCACCTGCTTCATGCCATCCCCATCGTCTTCCACGTCATAATTGCTGCCCAGTGCCGGTACCGTCACACGGGAAGGCGGGCTGAAGGTATCCGGGTCCAGACTCTCCGGAAGGATTGCTCCTATATCCGGGTTAGCGCTCTGGTTGAGCTCGTAGGCATAGTAGCTTGTACATGGATTTAATCCGGTAAAGCCGGCATTCTTTAACTGGCTTCCCAGTTTGGTTCCAACCACCCTGTCATCCATATCGGTCAGTGCGTACCTGCGGTTTTGGTTAGCGCCTGATATGCTCACCTTCCCGCTTCCATCGCTGCCTATGGTTCCCTGGGCATCCGGCATTGCCAGTATGTTGTCATCGCTGAGTCCAATGGGTATAAACCTGGCCGTATAGGTCTGGTCCGCATAGATTGTCTGGGTGTTCTGCATCCTGTTTCCATTTTCGTCAAACCAGCCGTCAAACATATAGAAGTTATCGGGATGGGTGCTGGGAAGTGTCAGAGATGTCCAGTATGTCCCTATTTCCACATGGCTCGTCTTATTCCCCTCTATGGTGCCGTGAGGCCCGGATACAAATTTCAAATCAAACCATTCGCCCTCTGTCTCCTCAAAATTCGCGAACAACTTGATGGACGCATTGATTACCGTATCATCCGCCAGTTTCGGCCCTGTTTTATTGCTTCCGTTGGATGTGGCTTTGTACCAGCCGTCGAAACTGTAGTGAGGTGAAGGCGTTGGCATGAGCCCTTCCGTCACCTGGGCCAGAGTATTGTTTCCGGATTTTTCCACAAACTTAGGGGCCGTATCTCCGTTAAAGAAGCCATTCTGGCCATTGTAAAATTCTACCTTTGCCCAATATGTCTCGTCCGTCAGATCTTCGGTGTAGGTGATTGTTACAGTTCCGCCCTGAAGATTCGGTGTCAGGCTCAGCTTCTCAGTCTCCTGGTTCAGGGATACGTCCGACAGACTGTCCTCCTACACTATATTAGGAGGGTAAACATAACCGGACATTTTATCCACATCAACTTCAGCCGGCACTCCCGGCGGCACAGTCCTCGTCTCCTCCTGGCGCAGGATATTGCCGTGGTTATCCATACGCTTCACCCGCAGTACGGTTTCAAAGCTGGGATCCAGTTCATATTGATAGGTAAATGTTATGGCCTGGTTCGGCATCTTACCTGTAAAATGACAGTCAGCTGGATTGAAGCTCATTCCTGCATCCTCAGCGGATATAACGCCCCTTTCCTCCAGATCCGTGATTCCGCCGTCTGTCAGTTCCGCTGACGCAATCAGATACGATTGAATGGCAGCCGGTTCAATGACATAGTCGGATTCCACCGGAAGGGCTCTGCTCTCCGGTGCTTTAATCTGATTGCCATCTCTGTCCACATACCGGACCGTAATCAGAAATTTTTTTGCCGGATCCGGTTCGTAACGATAAGCCGCTGTCAGATAGTCATTGGGCATACTGCCCCTTACCGCATTGGTGGAGGTGTTGATGCTGGCCCCTCCCTCTGTCATGGTGCCATGTCCGCTTGCCTCGCCGTATTTTCGGACTTTATTGTTTTTTAAGAGAACAGACTTAAACCGGTATCCCGGAATATCCCTTCTGTAGGTGGCGGAAATGGGATTGTTGGCCATCTGGGTGCTTTCCCAGGTTGATTCAAAGAATTTCCTTAAATCAGGATCATCGTAATCCTCCGGCCATCCGCTGTCGTCATCCGCCTCATCTCTCGCCGTGTTAAAATCCCTGTAATGTTCAACCCGGAAGGTATAGGGGGTTAATTCATTTGCCTTCCACACCG
Source organism: Clostridia bacterium (assembly GCA_021201905.1). Taxonomy (GTDB): domain Bacteria; phylum Bacillota; class Clostridia; order Lachnospirales; family Lachnospiraceae; genus Enterocloster. The sequence continues at coordinate 6,927 of JAJQEA010000201.1, read as the reverse complement.
CGTTGTAGGTTGTCACGGAATCATACGGGAAGGCATATGGGAGTGTCTCCACCCGGTTGCCGCTGGTTCCATACCACCCGTCAAATGTATAGCCGTCCCATGTAATACCATTAAAGTCCGGGACCTTCGGCCTTGCCCCGGAACCAAAGTTATCCGTGGGCAGTCCTGCAAAATTGGCGGAACTGGTCAGGGGACTTCCCGCCTGCCCGCCTGCCACAAACACATTACCCTCCATGGCCCCGCCGGATGCCACGCTGCTATAACTGGAAAGCTGGACTCCCGGGCCGTTCTGGGGATCGAACTTAATCTTAACCGGATCCCCGAAATTAACCGCGTACGCCGGGTATCCCGGGGCGGCCATGGAAAATATCATGGCCGCCGCCAGCGTCCCTGCCAGCTTTGATTTTATATTGTATCTCTTTCTCATCCGGTTCCTCCTACTGAATCCATACACCGTTGGCATCTGTCCGGTATCCGTCCGGTGTTATTTCATTCTTATACATGGCACCTAACGGACGTCCTGCGCCGCCTCCATAGGTCCAACTCTGTCTGGCGGGGTCATAGGCATATACGCCTGCCCCCACCGGGGAGAAATAGTACCATTTACCGTCTATCATTCTCCAACCCTGGGCCATCACACCGCTGACCGGATCCAGGTAATACCAGTTGCCGTCTCCTGTATCCAGTCTCCAGCCTGTGGCCATTTTTCCGTAAGGTAATTCTGTCTCCGTGTTGCAGTAATACCAGTTACCTGCCAAATCACGAATCCAGCCGCTCTGCATGATTCCCTTATCGTCAAAGTAATACCAGCCTTTGTCTTCTGGCCGTGTTCCCTCCGGATCATACAGATTCGCCCACATGCCGCTCAGGCGTGTGCCACCGTTGAGCACAAAGCTCATCTGCCTCTCGCCGGACGGCCCTGTACTCTCCACCCAGCTGCCGTTGACGCCTATCTCATAACTCAGTGGCGCGGTTCCTGAAAATGGCGATCCCTTGCTTCCGCCGCCTCCGCCTCCGCCGCCTTTGCTGCCCCCTTTGTTTCCGCTTTCCTGAAGGTCGTCGTAGTGGTCATACCGGCCGTCCAACAGTTCCCTGTAGGGCTCCGTTTTATCCTTCAGGTCACGAAGGGCTTCCTCCAGCTGGTCGATAGTCGCCTTTGGTTCGTCACGGTCCAGCACTTCCAATGCAGCCTCAATGTATTCCTTCAGCTTCTTGCTCTCGCCCAGCTTCAGGAAATGGTCGTCGCTTATGCCGATGGCCTCCCGAATAGCCTCCTCCAGTTCCCTGCGGACATCGTCTAACTCTTTCTCATTGTTATCATAGTACGCATACACATAGGTTTTGCGGGTTATCCTGCGGTCCGGCTCAAACTCCCTGTATCGATCCTGGCGGTAGCTCCAGCCCAGGTAGCTGTACTCCGCTCCTGCCGGGCTGATGAAATAGTCAAGCTGTTCCTCCAGTCCCGCGTACTCCGTCTCATAATAGGAATCTGAGGGCGATTCCTCCCTGCGCACCTTGAACCAGTAGCGGTAGATATCCGGAGCCGTGTTGTTGAGGAAGTACACCCGGTACGCGCGGTTATACACCATGATGTACCGTTTTCCTTCCGTTGCGGTGAAGGTGAACAGGCCGCCTGTCTCTTCCGGTTCATAATCCATAGGCACAAGGCTGACCGTCATTTCCTCATCCGGCTCCTCACTGACCTCATACAGCTGGTAATCCATCATATCCACATCATGCCTGCCAAGCTGCACATAGGTATTAAAGGATGCCTCGGACGCGCTTGCCCTGTTTACCTTCCGGCCGTTCACATACCGTTCGATGGATACATCCAGCCCCCAGGCCGCCTTATAGGCCGCCTCATGGTCTGTCTCATAGCTGCCTCCCATCTTGATGGCGTTGGATTCCGACGCGCGTACGCTGTTCTTTTTATATACCACCTTATAGGTCACGTCCACATGGTTTACATCCAGCAGCTCCCGGTCCGCGTCTGTGGTCAGCTCGTCCTCCAGAATCGGTATCTCTCCCGGATCCAGAGCCAGTTCCTCACGGCTGCCTCCCCGTACCTCGTCCACCACAGTGGCGTTGCTTGGAGTTGCCGCCCGCTCATATACCGCTGTCAGAACCAGGTTTGTATCCGGCATGGTAAAGCTGGCTTCCTTGGAATGAATCCGGTTTTCCATCCCCTCCACCGATCCGATGGTAAACTTCCAGTAGGAGAAGGGACGGTCCTCATCATTGACCGCTTCCGCCTTAATTTTCACCAGATCACCTTTGCGGGCCTCCTCATAGCGGTCTTCCCCTACTGATTCCTCTCCCACGCTCACCACCTCGCCGTTCAGGGTTTTGATGATGTAGGCCGGAAGTTCCAGGTCACCGCCCGGATCCGTAGTGATCACGCTGCCATCCTCCTGGCAGCTTTCCGCTGAGATCGAGTTTTGGCCTTTTGGACGGGCTACCACCGTATACTCCTTGTTATAATCAAGGCCTCCAAAGCTAACGCTCCCCGGATTTCCAGACACGCCCTGCCATCCTCCTGTGCCGCTCTGTGGCGTTGTCACCACACGGCCGTCGCTGTCCAGCACTGCATAGTCCGATGCCGCGTCAGCCGGCCGGACAATCAATACGGTTTTGCCCTCGTCCTCTTCGTCATATAGAATCCTATAGTTGGTATCCACCACCGGTGTCAGTACCTCCACACCGTCGCTGAGCGTACCCTGTGCATCCCCAATCATCCCCCCGGTCTGGACCGCTGTCTGGCCCGTTGCCTCGTACACCAGATATCGTTTTCCCGGATACAGGCCGTCGAATACGGTACGGCTGGTCAATAAATTGCCCTTGTTGACTGCCAACACCTTTCCCTCAAGATCTGTGAGAATATATTTATAACCCTGTGTAGTGCCGAATACCGTGACACGTCCCTTGCCCTGGCTGTTAAGTCCAGCAGCCGGCTCCGGGTCTGTCACCTCCGTGCCGAAGATGGCCGGATCCGGATAAAACTGAATGGTATAGGTCTGGCCGTTTATCAGGTCCATATCATCATCCACCGGTTCCCCCTCTGCATACCAGTCATCCACCAGGTAATTAACCTCCGGTGTATAGGCCGGAAGGCTCGTCTCGATATCCCCCCATTCTTATCAAATGTGATGCGCAGGGTCAATGGTTCCCCTGCGTTGATGGTGCCGTGGTTCCCCGCCGCAAAATTGATGTTGATCCAGGCATCCGGATTCTCCTCAAAATAAGCGGTTAACACTTCCGGAGCCATAAACCGGTAATCCTGGGGCAGGATTGTCTCTCCGTTATCCAGAATTCCGTTTCCGTCTGTGTCAATAAACCAGCCGCCGAAGTGGTAATAGTTGTTCACCGGCCGGGGCTCCGGCATAAGCCTCCGTTCCTTTATGGCCGCCAGCGTATAGGACTGCTCATGTCCCGCTGACAAACCATCATCCAACAAAACGCTGGCCTTAAATCTTCCTCCTGACAATGACTGCACGTCCTGGGATACGCCGCTTCCCGCCTGGAGAATTCCGTTTGCACCGGGCTTATATGTGATATCACCCCACAGAGCCGCCACCCTGTCATGTTTATATGTTATTGTGACATCATCATTGGGCATGATTCCAGACCAGTCATTGCCGCCAAACTGAATCTGCGAATCCGCCGGCCTGACCGTATGGGATTCCAGGCTGTATCCATACTGCTCCCGGTATACGCCTTCCACATCGCTGTCCGCCGCATAGGGCCCGGAATTCTCAGGCGGTATGATATCCTTTAAGCGGCTGTCCGCTGTCCCGTTATCCTCATATTTGACAGTTATCCCATATCCCTGAATGGATGACTCATACAGGTATACAAGACGTACTGGCTGGTTGGGCATGATGCCGCTGAACATAAAGCTGTCATCAAAATCCCCTCTCACTCCGTTTACCAGGCCGTCTGCCAGCTCGCCTGCCTCATCTCCCAGATCAAACCGGTAACCCACGCACTGATAGCCGTAGACCTGTGCCGGCTGGGCAGTTATCTCATTTTCCGGATAGTAAAGACCTGACTGGACCGCAGATACCGTGGTGCCGTTATTGGTTTCATGCCGCACCTCAAACAGGGACCTGGCATTGGGGTCATCATACCTCACTTTATATCCGTACCGTATGGTTGCATCCTGTCCCGGCATCTTTCCGCTGAAAGTTCCCGCATTGTTAAACTGGCCTATGGGGACGGATGCACCGCTGAAATTATATTCCGATGGGGTTGTGCTGGAATCAGTCTGGCTCCATGCATATCCCCTGATCGTCTTTTTCTCCTCCAGAATCGGCTCCTCCACGCTGTAGGCACTGTCCAGGGTGTTGGACGCAAACATGATGTCTCCTGAGACATTGGAATGCTCCACCGTATAATTGAACTTCACACTTGGGTCCGCCTCAAATATTGCATAGTAGTTCACAGGCGTCTCCGGGTAAACCGCCGGCAGCCTGTCTATAAACTGGGGGTTATCCCAGTCGTTTACCGTACTCCAGCCTTTAAATATGTAACCATACCGCGTTGTGGTGGGAAGCAGTGAATTGACCGGATTTCCGGCAGTACCAACCAATGTCTCCGGTTCCGGTGTCCCACCGTTGCTGTTAAATATGATCTGTGAACCCACCTTGTGGTATTCATAGTTCACAGCCACATCCTGGTTCGGCATGGTTCCTGTAATTCTGCCGAAATCTGCCGCTCCCGGAGTCAGGTTTGCTGTCAGGGATGGCGGTGTCCCCTGTTCAATAACCACATTGGTCAGCTCATATCCTGTGATGGCTGGTCCCGGCGCAATATCCACCGGTTCTCCCGAGGCCTTGGAAACTGAAGGTATAGGTGAAGCTCCGGGGATGGAGCCTCCTGTCTGCGCATCCTTCACAACAAAACTAATCTGAAGTCCGTTCCTCTTGATTACCGCATTTTTATCATTTCCCGCGCCCGCGCCGGTCAGGTTCCTTGTACCAACCGACACATACACACCGGTGCCATCCGCCTTTGCCTGGTCTGCAAAGAAATTATCTGCAAAGGGACTTGGAGCTGTATCCACACCGCTGCCAGACAGGGGAACCGCTATTTTTATCTCCTGTCCGGCTTCCGTGGAGATTCCTCCCGGAGAGGCAGCCGGCTGCTGGGCCGTGGTAACACCGATCTTTGATGCATTCAGATCGCCGGTCACGGTGATGGTCCGCCCTGTCTCCAGATATAGATTGGCTTTGGCGCCTGAAGGGGTTGTATTGTCCTCAATCATCACGTCATTGAGCACATCAAATCTTCCTGTACTGTCATAGTAAACAGCGCCCTTGCCTTCCGACAGATTCTCCGACACCTTTCCATAATTCATGGAGATGGCCGCACTCCCTGTCACATTTAAAGCGCTGCCCTGGCTGTTGCTGTCCCCATGACAGTTCTTTAGTTCCGCCCCGCTGTTTATCTCCACCCGGCCGGAGCTGGCAGATACCAGCGGATCGCTGCTCACATTGCCGTTGCCGTCCAAAACAAGGTCTGTCAGCTTCAGGGTAGCCCCGGTTACGTTAAAGATTGGCCCGGTATAGGAAGCGGCGCGTTTTAATGTCTTGATATAATCCGCATTTTCATTGGTCGGATTGCCGGACCTGTCATAATCCGTACTCGCTATGGTAATGTCCTTGCTGGACCCTGAAACCGTAATGGGGTCCGTAATATCCGGGTAATCCATGACGTAGATATAGCCCTTCTTATTTCCTATCTGCTGCATGGCATATTCAATGGTCTTAAAAGGACTGCTGTAGGTACCGTCGGCAGCCGTTGAATCCACTCCGGACTGGGAGACGTAATAAGATGTATCCCTGATTGCAAATGCAACCCGTTTATGTACCATCTCATATGGATGAAGCTGGAAATGCCAGGAATAAGCCATGCCGGAGTCAGTCCCGCTTAAGGAATCACCGCCGCCTTCGTTGAATACATTGTTTCCCCAACTGCTGTAATGTCCAATCCATCTTGTAGTTGGGGGTGTAACATCGAGGCTGCTGTCATTGGTGATACAGTCAAAGGTAGTTTTCACATACTGGTTTACCATGTGGAATCCGCGGTTATTTTTATAAACCGTGGCGTAGTCATCTTCCCTGCTGCCGCCTATCATGACGTCCGTACCTGTTCCCAGTTTTACAGACCTGCCTGTGGTTCCGCCCTGTCCTGTTTTGTCATAGACATAATAATCCACAAACACATATTTATTGTCCGGGCTTGGCGAAAGAGCAATCTTAAGCTCAATACCCATGTTGGTCAAATCTTCCACCGCGCCATTGGCAGTTCCGTTGGCCTTATATTTGGTGCCGTTATCTACCTGGATATAGGTGGCGTATCCCTGCCAGCTAAAGGTTGTTTTAATCCCGCTTGTACTGTATCCTGTCTGTCCTGCCTGCAATCCGCACAAGTCAAAGCGGTACGTGCTGTTCCCTGTTTCCCCTGTTCCGCCTTTTGGCCCAATCCACGCATAGGCCGTTCCCTCGCTGGCCCCATTTCCCAGGTTCTCGTTGGGAAGCTCCGTGGAGGCATATGCAACCATCGACAGCTGTGACAACCCAAGTCCCACGGTCAGGCAAATTAATAAAACCAAGGAAACGAAACGTTTCCATATCCGATACAATTCTTTATTCATACCTCACATTGTCTCCTCACATTAAAAATTCAAACGTTCTTCCTCCGGCAATCCGTCAAGCAAAGGTTCCGTGTTGCTGCCGGCAATCAGACCACCCGCATATTTATCTTCCTTATTATCAGAATCATAATGATAGAATCCGGTCCCTTCTACCCCACTATGCCATCTTGGGTTTGACTCGTCGTCCACCCTGGCTGCAAACCGGCCATTTATAATGGGCATCAATCAACCATCCTTATCCTGAGCAACAGTTATATTTCCATTGAGCGTTT
>JAJQEA010000312.1 GCA_021201905.1 Clostridia bacterium | reverse complement strand
CTGCGGCTTGGGGCTGGCAATAACCCCAATATGCTGACCACCCCCCCCCCCCTTCAGTGTGATTGCCGGTATTGTCCTGGGGGAATACGCGGTAAAATCCGGGTGGTTCAACAGTGAAACCATGCTCTACATGGCCTTTGTAACCATTGCCAACTACTCCCAGACCAGCTTTGAATTGGGATATGCCATGAAATTCATGCGTATCATCATACTAATACTGACAGCCATCCTGAATATATGGGGATTTGTCATCGGAATCATCCTGTCCGCCTGCGCCATCATATTCAACAGAACCATTGCAGGCAAGAGCTATATTTATCCGCTGATTCCATTCAGCCTTTCCGAATTAAAGAAACGGTTTCTCAGAGGGAGGCTGCCTCATACAGAGAAGTGATTGTTCTGTCCTGTTGCAACACAGTGCAGAGAAGCAGCGAACCGGCCTTTTGGCCGGTTCTGCTCCCTAACTCATATTGTCATACATATCAAAATAGGCCGCCGCCTCTTCCTCAGTCAATGAAAAATGTTTCACCACCTTGGCCAGTATGGCTTTTTTATCTTTACCCTCTTCCAGATTATCTTCTATAAGGGCTTTAATGCCTTGTGACAGGCCCTGCTCCAATCCCTGTGACAGCCCCTGCTCCAACCCCTGTGACAGCCCCTGCTGCAGGCCCTGCTCCAACCCGCGTTCCAGCCCATTCTTCTTTGCATCTTCCGCCAGCCTTTTATAATAGCTGCGCATGGTGGCCTCGTCGCTGGCTGCTTTCAGGCGCTCCAGGTACAGATAGCGCAATTCTTTGTCAGCATTCAGGCGTTCCAATTCCTCCACTGCTTCCTTCATATAACGGTTTCTCTTTGCCATATCTTTAAGCACCTCCCAGTCACGGGCGGATATAAGTCTTGCCCAGTGATATACCTCTGTTTGCTTTTCCTCCTCACTGCAGGATTCCAGTTGACTTAAGTATAGCACACGCAGGCTTATTTTGCCACTGTAGACCCGCCCGGTTTTATCATCCATGAGCCGTATGACCGAATAAAAATGTTCTTCCCCTTTCTGAGGAAATCCCAGGATACTGATATGTATACACTCCTCCAGCGCATCGTAATTCTGGCCTTTCAAAAAATCTTCTGTGTACATACGGCTGATATAAAAGAGGCTCCGTTCTTCCCAGAAGGGGTGTGACAGAAGCTGTATTTCTATATTGACCTTCTTGCAGTGGTTTAGGTGTACCTTTACATCCAGGATTCCTTCCCGGTCCTCAGCATACTCCCCGTGAAGGAATGTATCCGGGAATTCCAGACTGGTGATTTCTCCTGCCGGAATATCCAGCAGACTGCTTAAAAGTCCTGTCAGCGCAATTTTATTGCGGAAGGTTTTCTTAAAGGCAAAATCATTGGTCAGGCATATCTCCAGGGGCCTGCCGCTGTCTGCCAGCTGCTTTAACTGCAAATCCACTTTTTTCTTTCCTTCCCCAAAAAACCGTCTGACACGTCCTTTGTTCCATTTTCCCATAGGCATAGCCCTCCCTGAAATATTTGATTTATGTAACATGAGTGGAAATCCCGGCAGATACGCCAGTCCCCGGCAGAAAGTATTGGATTTCATACTGGACAAGATTCTTATATAGATTGTTCAGAAACAATCTGATTGGTTCAGTATATCAGTATATCATAGAAAGGAACTGCTTTCAACATCTCCCCTGCTTTTAAACTGATTAAAACTGATAAATTTATGGACATAAATTTACGGAATAATGGCGGGAAGAAATTGCACCTTGTCTCCCTGCAAAAAACAGCGCCGGAATACCTTCCTTTGCCAAAGGAGAGGGTTCCGGCGCTGCCAGTCTCTGTTTTAAATCATATTGAAATCATAACCATCAAAGTTTATCCGCATTCCTGAACAGGGTATGGCCATTGGCGTTTTTCACCAGGCCAGTCACATCAGGCTTTGCCAGGACAACGGCATTCAGATAATACAGAGGTATAATGGGCATCTCATCCATCAGAATGGCCTCCGCTTCCTTAAATATCTCCATGCGCTTGCTGTTATCCGCCAGGTTGCGGCATTCTTCTATCATGCTGTCATACTTCATGGCATTGTCTCCGCTCCAGCGGTTCTGGTTGTAGGCGCGGGCCTGTGTAAAGCAGTTCAGGTTTGTGTCCGGATCCAGGTAGTCACCGGTCCAGCCGTCAAAGCAGATGTCAAAGTTTCCGGCCTTCTGCTCATCCCAGTACACCTTGGATTCAAAGGTAACAATATCCGCCTGTACTCCCAGGTTATCCTTCCACATGGACTGGATCACCTGGGCAATGTCTTTGTTCTCTTTGGTGTTGGTGACGATGAAGGTCAGGACCGGCAGTCCCTCTCCATTGGGATATCCCGCGTCTGCAAGAAGTTTCCTTGCAGCCTCCACATCCTCTTTAATCAGGTCGCCTGACACGGTGCGGAAGTCGTCAGAGGAGCCTTCATATGGTATCCCATAAGGCACGAATCCATAGGCTGGTTCAGGCTTAGACGGAACAATGGATTCGCAGATTGTCCTGCGGTCGATAGCCATGGCCAGGGCTCTTCTCACATCCGGATTGGACAGGTACTCCTTGGAACAGTTAAAATCATAATACCGGGTTCCAATCTTGTCATATCCCTTCAGCTCTTCCGTGTTCCCATACTGGTCAATGGCCTGGGAGGTTACCAGGTTATCACCCATTGCGTCAATTTCGCCTGCGTTATATGCGGACAGGGCTGACTCCGGAGACTGGATGATTACGATTTCCACTCCGTCCAGTTTGACGGAGTCCGCGGCATAGTAATTGGGATTTTTCTTCAGTACATAGCTGCTCTGGGGATTTATCTTCTCAAGGGTAAATGCACCGTTGCACACATAGGTATCCGCGGATTTGGTCCATGGCTCCTGTCCCTCCACCGCATCCTTCTTAACAGGGAAAAAGTTGCTGGATGCAGTCAGATAAAGGAAATATGGCGTAGGTGCCTTCAGGGTTACCTCCAGGGTTTTACCGTCCAGAGCCTTTACCCCTACATCCTGAACAGAACCGTCCTGTGTGTTGTACTCTTCCCCACCCTTCAGATAGTGCAGTTCCCATGCGGCCGGGGAAGCCGTATCAGGATTCAGGACCCGTTTTCAGGAATATTCAAAATCTCCTGCCGTCAAATCGCTTCCGTCGGACCATTTAAGCCCTTCCTTCAATGTAAAGGTATAGGTCAGTCCGTCTTCGCTTACCTCATATGTGTCGCACATGGCATTGCTCAGGCTCCCGTCTGCCTCCAGCTGGAACAGACCGCAGAACATATTCTGCAGGAAGGTGGACGATGTGCTGTAGTTATTCATGGTGAGATCCAGTGTTTCCGGTTCCTCCATCACCGCATAGGTAAGGATTTTCTCTCCTTCCTTTGACCCGGCGGCTCCATCTGCCGAAACCTCTGTGACGGCATCTGACCCGGCAGGGCTGCTCTGTGTTGTGCCGCATCCGGCCAGAGTGGCGGCAGTCAGGGCCGCACACAGTAACAGGCTTAATTTTTTCTTCATAAAATTCCTCCTTTTTCCCGGATTCCCGTTGAGCAGAATCCAATACAGGAAATTATACCTGCATTCTCCGTGGAAAGTCAATACGTGGGAGGTCAATCCATAGAAAGCTTCTCACCTGCTCCGTCAGCACACAAGACTGACCATGGAGGACTCCTGGGCGTTTCCCCTGGATTTGACAAAATCCTCATTTACAACCTGGATTTTCCTGCTATAATTGGTAGGGGTGTCTTATCCCAATTCATATTCTGAGAGG
>JAJQEA010000002.1 GCA_021201905.1 Clostridia bacterium | reverse complement strand
GATTGTGATATATATGCAGACACACAAAGAAGCAAAAGAGGGGGCCCTGGGCACGGGAAGCGCGGGCAAACTTCTTTTTCAGTTGGCTCTGCCGGCCATTACAGCCCAAATCATCAACGTGCTGTATAACATGGTGGACCGTATGTATATCGGCCATCTGCCCGGTGAAGGCGTCAATGCGCTTACAGGCGTGGGCGTCACCTTCCTGGTTATCATGGCGATCTCCGCCTTTGCTGCCTTGGTAAGCATGGGCGGCGCTCCCAGGGCATCCATTATATTGGGCAAGGGCAGAAAGGAGGAAGCAGAAAACATCCTGGGCAACTGTACCACTGCCCTCATAACCGTGGCCGTTGTCCTGACTGCCTTTTTCCTCATCTTCGGCCGCAGCATCCTGCTGATGTTCGGAGCCAGCGGCAATACCATAGAGTATGGGTGGGCTTACATGCAGATTTATTCCCTGGGAACCATTTTCGTACAGCTGGCCCTGGGACTCAACGCCTTCATCAATGCCCAGGGATATGCCAAGACAGGCATGTACACCGTGCTCATCGGGGCCATATGCAACATCATCCTGGACCCTATTCTCATGTTTGTGTTCCACATGGGCGTGCGGGGAGCTGCCCTGGCAACCATCATCTCCCAGGGGATTTCCGCTGTCTGGGTTGTCCTGTTCCTCATATCCAATAAGAGTTACCTGAAAATACGCACCTGCTACATGCGGCCTAAAAGGGAAATCCTCATGCCGGCCATTGCGCTGGGCGCCGCCCCCTTTGTCATGCAGTTCACGGAAAGCATCCTGAACATCTGCTTTAACACCTCCCTCCTAAAATACGGAGGTGATGTGGCGGTGGGGGCCATGACCATCATGGGAAGCGTGATGCAGTTCTCCCTCCTGCCCCTTCAGGGACTGACCCAGGGCGCGCAGCCTATTATCAGCTTTAACTACGGCGCCAAAAAGCTGGACCGCGTAAGCAGGACCTTCCGGCTGCTTCTCACCTCCTGTTTGACCTACTCCACCGCCCTCTGGGCCGTGGCCATGTTCGCGCCCATGGTATATATCCGCATCTTTACCCACGACGCTGCCCTGACAGATTTCAGCCAGTGGTCCATCCGCATCTATATGGCCGCGTCCCTGCTCTTCGGCGCCCAGCTGGCATGCCAGCAGACCTTTATCGCCATCGGCGACAGCAAGACCTCCCTGTTTCTGGCCCTGCTGCGCAAGGTCATCCTGCTGATACCATTGATTTACATTCTGCCTAACATCTTTGAAAACAAGGTGTTTGCAGTGTTCGTGGCAGAACCCATTGCCGATACCATAGCAGTGTGCACCACGGTAACACTGTTCCTTCTATCCTTCCGGAAAATGAAGCGGGAGCTGGGAGCTCATGCCTGACCCTGCCCGCGGCCGATGACCGGAATAAAATACCCCGGACACCGAAACACCCCAAAGCCTTTCTTACCAGCTTTGGGGTGTTTCGGTGTCTGAATCTACACCTGGTCGTAAATCTGCTGAAGGAACTTCACATCCTCATGGTAACGCTCCCTGCTGGAATTCTCCAGCAGCACGGCAATGTGGGGCTTTCTCTCCTTCACATGCTTCATAAGGGGTTCATACCGGAAAAGGCCGTCGCCCACATGGCGGAACAGCTGTTCCTGACCGTCAAAGACAAAATCCTTCACATGAAGGGCCCCTATGCGGTCGCCGTAATATGCAAAGGCCCTGTCAATGACTTGCTTCTGTGCCTCCGGATCCGCCTGATGGGGGTGGATCAGGTTCACGGCGTCCAGTATCACCTCCACATTGGGGGAATCAATGTCCTCCAGAAACCGCTTCATCCTGGCGGGGCTGTACAGCGTGTGGTTAAATACGCCCTCCACCCCCACCATAACGCCCAGCTTCCCGGCCGCGGCCACGATCTCCCTCATGCTCTTTAGAAGCAGCTGGTAGGCGTCCTCTGTATAGGATTCCTCTGTGACCCTGAAATCCGGGTCCAGGCGCCCGGTCTCTGTTCCCACCATATCAGCCCCTATGATTCTGGCATATTTCATGTGCTCGATGAAACGCGCCACCTCTGCCTGGCGCCTGGATTCAATGGGGTTTGTGGGATTGATGTAGCAGCCCAGCACGGCCACATGGATTTGGTTCCTCTCCAGCTCCCTGGCAATAACCCGGGCAAATCCGGAGCTGTAATGGCCTGTGGTAAAATCGTAATCACTGATGGACTTTCCGAATGCCAGCTGGATCTGACGGATATCGTGTTCCCTCACCTGGGCAAACAGCTTCTCCATTTCCATTTTTGGACATAAATCATGGCATCTCATGCCTGTATTCAGTTTCATGGCCCCTCCTTGTTTGCAAACGTTTTCAAGTCCTATTTTACCACGGTTATTCCCGGCCTGCCAGCCCTTTTCCGTCTTTTCTATCTTTTTCTTCCATATCTTTTCTCTTCATATAGGCATCCATGGCATCTGCAATGGTCTTGGAATAGGCCACTGCCTCCACCACTGTCTTGGCTCCCAGAACCACGTCGCCGGAGGCAAAGATTCCCTCCACCGTTGTCTCCCCCTGTTCGTCCGTCTCCAGAAGGCCGTTTCTGGTGGCCTTCAGCCCCTCTGTGGTATTGACCAGCTTGCTCTTTGGCCCCTGGCTGATAGAGATAATAACAGAGTCAGCGCAGACCTGCTCCCTTTCATCGGAATACCCTGTCACATTGCCTTCCTCATCATACAGAATCTGCTGGAACACAGGCCCGTTGTCATTGATTTCCACAATGTTCCTGTTGAACTCGAATTTAGCTCCGTCCAGCATGGCGTACTGTGTCTCATGCAGGCTGGCGTCCGAGTGGTTTCCTCTGGCGTAGAGGGTCACATGGTGGGAACCCTTTCGGATAACGGTCCTGGCCGCGTCCATGGCGGAGTTGCCCACTCCGATGACAGCCACCCTGTCCCCCAGGTCGTAGGCATCCGGATTGGCCAGGTAATCAATGGCAAAATGCACATTTCCCAGGGATTCTCCCTTGATCCCCAGCTTCTTCGGACGCCATACGCCGGTGCCGATGAAGATGCTCTCATATCCGTCCCGGAACAGGTCCTTGATTTCCAGGGCTCCCCCTATGGTGGTATTGGGACGGATCCGGATTCCCATGGACAAAAGCTTTTTCTTATAGCGCTCCAGAATTGCCTTCGGCAGACGGAATTCCGGTATGCCGTACTGCAATACGCCGCCAATCTTGTCCCTGGAGTCAAAGATGGTCACACTGTACCCTTTCTGTGTCAGGAGAATGGCGATTATGATTCCCGCTGGCCCCGCTCCGATAACAGCCACCTTTTTCCCGTTCCTTGGCTGGCACCGGACGTCAATGCGCTCCAGGCATGTGTCCGATATATAATTCTCTATGCTGCTCACATGGACCGGCTGGCCCTTTCTTCCCAGGACACAGTGGCCCTCACACTGCCGCTCATGATTGCATACCAGGGAATACACCAGTGACATGGGGTTGTTGGAAAACAGCATGGCTCCCGCCTCCTCCAGTCCCCCCTCTTTCAGGGTCCTGATCATCGTGGGTATGGGGGTGTGGATTGGGCATCCCTGCTGACACATGGGTTTCTTACACTGCAGGCAACGGTTGGCCTCGTCGATTACATGAACTGCCATGGCATGATTCCTCCTTTAAACGGCTCTCATCTCTTTTTTGCAGCCCCAATCATAGCACAGCCATCCGGGCGAAGCAACAGCGCCGGTGTACTTTTTGCGAAACAGCCCGTCGCAAAATTAACGGAGCCCACCGGCAATTCTCAGA
>JAJQEA010000166.1 GCA_021201905.1 Clostridia bacterium | reverse complement strand
CCCCCCCCCCCCCCACACCCCCCCCCCCCCACGTTAATTATAATAGCATACGCCATCAAAAAAGTGTGCACAAAGTTTGCAGAATGAAAAAAAGTATTTTATGCATTCTTACAACGGTCTTGTGAAAATGAAAAAAATGATTCCTTACAGGTCTATGAGCACAGCACTATGACCCGGTTGGGAGCTGTCTGGGGCGGTATGCTCTTGGTTGCAGCCGCATAATATACCAGCAGAAAATGATTGGCCGGGAAACAGAAATAGGGCTGGCCGTTTAAGGTTGATAAAACGGTGGACTGATACAGGCTCAGCTTCAGCGACTGGTCAGAAGCAGTGAGGGTTTCATCAAACCAGGAAAGGTTTACATCCTCCTCCGGCCTGACGACGGCGATTAACTCGGCCTGGTATTGGGGCGGATAGATGAGGGGGACCGGCAGGGTGTTATCATAGAAAGCTGCCACACGCATGCCTAGCATCAGGCGCATGGTGTCCACCACAAAGGTATGGTCTGAGAGAATCATGTTGACGGGCTGGCCCTCAGCGCTGAGGGTTATAACCTGGGTACAGCAATCTCCCTCCTGTGTGGAAATGTTGGTAATGACCCCTACTACGGGAGTCAGATTTTCATAGTTCATAAAAAATATCCTTTTTTAATTATCATATGCGGGGATATGAAAAAGAATCCAATATGAAAGAGAATCCAATATAAAAGCGAATCCGGAAAGTAGTATGAAAAGGAGGAGGCCAGAAGGACTTCATCCCTCCGGCCGAGTATTATGAAAAAAAGTTTTATTAGCATTAGCTCTTTACATAAATTAGTATACCCATAAAATGTGAGGAAAATTTTATGATTCTGTAACGGAATTATGAACAGAATGTGAGAAGTTTGTGAATAGACAGGCAGGGCAGATTATCAGGCGGGTTAATAGCTGTTATACTATTGTTAATTTTCCGCCATTGTCTTGCAATAAGACGGAAGTGCGATAGACTGGATCCAGACCATACATAAAAGGAGGTACAACATGAAATTTTATATTTGTAATCACTGCGGCAACATAATTGCCTATGTGAAGAGCAGCGGTGTCCCGGTTGTCTGTTGCGGGGAAAAGATGCAGGAACTGATTCCAAACACCACAGACGCTGCAGTGGAAAAGCATGTGCCTGTCATTCAGACCGATGGGGCCAAGGTCACTGTCACGGTAGGCTCTGCGGAACACCCCATGATTCCGGAACACTACATCCAATGGATTGCTCTGGCTACCAGGCAGGGAAACCAGAGAAAAGAGCTTCAGGCAGGACAGAAGCCCCAGGCGGAGTTCATGCTCTGTGAAGGAGACGAGGTAGAGGCTGTATACGCATATTGCAACCTGCATGGCTTGTGGAAGGCGGAACCGTAGCCCGTCAGAACTATAAATAAAAAGTAAAATGACCGGTCGGGGAACCGGTCATTTTAGGAGAAGGTATTTCTTTGTTGGGGTTAACAAAAACTATAATGTATTGGGGGATTTACATTTATTATAATACCATGATTTAAGAAAAAAATCTACACAAACATATAAATGCATGAAAAACTATTTTATGCATATTGCAGATACGGATTTACATGATTTTCCAGATGGTAATCTGTACCCTGGGAGAAACATATGGATAATGATAATCAGAAATAGAAATCAGGATACCCAGATGACTGTTTCATTGGTCAGATGTACCCCATCCTTTTTCTGAAACACCAGGTCATATGTGAGGCAGCGGCCAAATCTGGGCCCCATTTCATAGATGAGATATGCAGTCCTTGTATCCATATCAAAGCTAATCCAGAACGCTCCTTCCGAATAAAACATGCCTGATACCGGTCCGTGTGCATTCCGGACCGGGTTATTTATGTGGGTAAAATGGTCCTGTTCCAGACGCCATGTGTATATGGCCCTGTCTCCCATAGGATGCTCCGGTTCACAATCCCTGTTTTCACAGTACATGACCACGGCAGCCTGGGGCATGAGGCCGAACCGTTCGGGATCTAATTTTCCGACCTCCTGATTCAGGGAGCGGAAGATATGTCTGCACTGCTCCAGAAGGGCGGTGAGAATGAGATCCTCGTTTCCTATGTTCACTGCATAGGAAGCATCCTCCCTCAGTTCATATTCTATGTCCGTCAGGTGTTCCTCCAAAATGGAAAAGGGAGGGTATGCATAGTCTGTCAGGAGCCTGAGGGCATCTTCTTTTATGGACAATGGGTTAGGAGCCAGAATCAGGAGCTGCAGCACATCGGTCAGCTCCTTTTCATACGGCAGTTTATGTCCGTAATAAGGATCCATGTAGAAATCCAGGCAGAGCAGCAGTCGTTCCTTCGCCTCCCCGTCATGGCCCAGAAGGATTGCTTTTACGGCAGATATGCCTTCTGCAATGATATTTTTCTCATTGTCTGTATAAATTACGGTATTCACAGCATTTCCTCCATAAGAACATGTGCAGGCATTGGCTTTATCAGGTATTTGGGATTAGGAAATCCACCGTATGCCTGGAAAATAGCGGAACAATGCCCTGGCAGTTATGTCATCTTCCGGGACAAAGGGGTCAGGCCAGGCTCTGGCATCCATGGAATGATTCCTGTTGTCTCCCAGCATCAGATAACAGCCTTCCGGCACTACGAAGTGATAATCCTCCGAGTCCATGGGCTCCGGAAGATAGGGCTCGTCCAGGGGAGTCTCCGACTGATTGATGTATATTTGATTGTTCCGTATATCCACGGTTTCTCCCGGCAGTCCTATGATTCGTTTGACCAGACGTGTCTTGTCACGGCCAGGCTCCGACTTATGGTTGAAGAGCACGATATCACCTCTCTGTGGCCGGGCGCCAAAGGCGTAGGAAAGCCTGGAACCGATGATTCGATCCCCTGTCATGATGGTATTCTCCATGGAATTGGATGGAATGTAGCTGTTGGCAATGACAAAGGTGTTGAGGACAAAGGTAATGGCAACGGCAGCCAGCAGTATCCTGACCCATTCCATAACCTCCTTTTTAACGCCGGACTTTCCGGCAGATTCTTTTTTCGCTGATGTGTTCATGGATGTGTTCATGGAAGTCTCCTTTATCATAAAAATCGTCTTTTAAAGAGAACGTGTGTTACTTACCAGTTTAGCATTTACGTCCTATAAAGTCTTTATTATTTGTTAATACGTAAGAATAATTAATAGTTTATTTATTAAAAAATTCTTCCTGGAATGTTATTCTATGGAAAAGGGATGAAGAAAAGGGAGCGGAATATGAAACAGAATATGAAACGGATTATACATACTGTAAGCATCATACTGGCTATTTTGTTAGCCGCGGCCGGCGGCTACTACGGAGGAAGAAGGAGCGTCACGCCGGTTGTTGGAACCACATTTTACGCTGTCATTGAGGAGATAAGGGAAAATTATATTCTGGTCCAGGGGATGGAGATAAATGATATCAACGGACGCGGGGCTTTTGAACTGACGGTGGGGGATAAGACAGAACTTATATGGCGAGGCGTTCCCATTATGGTGAAGGATCTGAGGGTGGGGAATACCATATCGGTCACATACACAGGGGAGGTTTTGGAGACATCTCCGGCCCAGGTCAAGGATGTGCTTCGGATTCAGCTGCTGGACGATGAAACGCCCCATTAGAACACCCTGTCAGAGTATGCCTGGTGGATCGCGGAAAATACAAAGTAAAATGACCAGTCGGGGAACTGGTCATTTTAGGAGAAGGTATTTCGTTTTTTATGGGGTGTAGCAAAAACTATATAATGTAATGGGGGGTTACGTCTATTATAGTATCACCAG
>JAJQEA010000344.1 GCA_021201905.1 Clostridia bacterium | reverse complement strand
TTTTTATACATATCCATCTGTTCCGCTGAAAAGGGCAGTCCTCCAGACCCATCCGGCATTACAACTGCTACACGGTACAGCGTCTCTTCCGGATCAGCGCGTTTAAACCGGCTTAGAAATGCTCCCCGCTTTACAAGCTGCCAGCCCTTTGCCGCCATCTCAGCATAAAACCGTTCTGTCTCATCTACTGCTGATTCCAGCGGGTGAAATGCATATCTGTCTCTCATCCTTCGCAGCCCTCCAATTCATTTAACAGTTTATATTGGCTTTTCTCGCTTGACTGCACAGTTCCTTCACCGGAATCGTGTAACGCCTTCCGTCCTTGATAAAATGTGTGCCGCACTGCCGGAACTCAAAATGGACGCCGTGCCGGATACACTCCTCCCGGATAGAAAGCACCCAGGCGTAATTAAGGGGCCTTGCGTCCCGGTCGGATTCTCCTCCCGCCACCACCAGCTCCACGCCGTCAAGGTACGCTCCCAATTCCACCGGCCCAATTAACGGCTGACAGATGATATTCCTGTGTTTGATGGGCAGACGGGCAAACAGGGGAAGCCGGGCGTCCGCGCACGCCTGATTCTCCACGGTGCAGCCCACTGTCACGTTATCGTACCCCTGGCCCCAGTCAGAGGGGATACATTCTGAAAAACGGTGAATCCGTTTGGTCAGGAAAATGAAATGCAGGTCAGGCCGCCGACGGATCATGGCCCAGCATTCCTCCCGCCATGGATCACCGTCCTCCAGCAGAAAGTCTGTGGAAAAGCAAAGGTACACGGTCTGCCCGCCTTTCATCTTATATGTGCCGTCCCGTTTTGCCTGTACCGGCGCGTCAAAGTCTTTTGTCCGGATGATTTGATCCGTATCCACGCCGCGCCGGGCGTCCCCTTTATGAATGTAGCAGTGCAGGCAGCCCTCGCTGTGCCTGTGGCAGCCCCGCCACGGATTCCACATCGCCATCTGATCTTCCTTTCTTTTGCGGCTTGGCGCCTTATCCGCGGGATGAACCTCAATTCTTTAATATAGCGCACTTCATTTCCAGCATCTTCTGTATATCCCGAAAATGAGCTTCGCCGGCAACCCGGTAATGAAGCCAGCCGCCGTCACCGCAAGGGTATTTGTTGTCGATACATGCCTGTGTTTCTTTTTCCATCTGATCATATAACAAATGAAATTGTTCATTTGACAATCGAATCATAACGGTAAAGGCGCCATTCTCCATGAACACATTGCAGATCAGCTTTTTCTTCTTTCTATGAGCAACCGCCCAGCCATAGTTGTTTCCATAGGGAAATGCGATTTCCTGTGCGGTATTGCATACATTTGACAGCCACTCGTTTATGCGGATAAACAGCTCCATACCTTGGCCGCAGTACGCTGCCATATCATCAAATGTGGGGACACTCTGCCTGTCAAGCATTCTTTCATACATAATCATTCTCCCATACAAATCAATTTTTTACCACTTGCCATAATGGACCGCTGACGCTTCCCATCGGGGACGCGGTTTCTGTTCCCCGTCCGGCCAGCCAAACGCAATCACGGAGATGGGTTCCATCTTATCAGGAAGCCCTAATTGGTCAATTAGCAGTTTTCGCCAATCAGAACCTGGCGCCGCTCCGCACCAAACACCCCCAAGACCTAAGCCGTGAATGCAGAGCAGTATGTTTTGTGCAGCAGCCGCGCAGTCAGCATACAGGAACTCTTTTATCCCCTCCCTGTTTTTATCTCCGCAAACAATAACTGCTCCATGGGCTCCTCCCAACATAGAGGCATTTGAATTATGACGGGCCAGCATGGATAAAACACACCTGTCTCTTATCACAATAAAATGGCACGGGCGCTTATCCTTTGCCGTAGGAGCACACATGCCCGCATACAGAAGGGCGGTTACCATATCCCCGCTAACCGGGTCAGGATTGAATTTCCGTATGCTTTGCCGTGTTTTAATTGCGGTAAGCACATCCAAATCGCATCTGATACCGGCAAGGTTATCAGGCTCCTTTCCAGCTGTTTTCAACTCTTCGGAGGACATCGTGATATCCGCAGTCATTGCCTGCCCATTAAACCCGATGGACCTCTGCACTGATTTATTTAAAACCATAACAAATTTGCCATTGCCGCGGGATATCAGCTTGCTTCGGTATTCTATGCCATTGATTGTACCTTTTACATAAATGGTACCCCTGGGTTTACTGAATACCTCTTTTGCATTGAACGGAATTTCAAGGATGGTCAGCCTGCCTGAAGCATCCTTTTGGATGACAGCATCAAATCGTTCCATTGTATTCCTCCTGCATGCTATTTGTTTTTCCCTGGAATCAAACGCGGAAACAGGCCCATTTTACATCCCGCGGCATGAAATGCTATAAAGCTTAAAACAGCTGTGACCGCCTTAATGTAAAGGGTATACTGTTCATCATAGCGTTCCGCGCTGGCTAAGCCGGAACCGCTGTTCCCGTTCATATCCACATAGAAATCGGTCCGGCTCAATGCTTCGGAATGTTCAATCCTGTCCATAAATTCAGCGTCCTTTGACAAATCCGCTTCCACCACCTTTCCCACCGGCATAATATAATAATCTTCCTCATTATCTCTCTGCATTGCATCATCGTTAATGCAGGCAGCCACCCGCTCCCCTGAGGGAAGTTCAAGATTCAGCAAATAGTTATCTCCGAAGTATCCTGAATCGGCAATCATCACAGCACTATATCCCGCCTGGACTGTAAACGTATTGTGGGAAAGCATGTCCTCCACACTCTGCGCACGGTAAACATCCTCTCCTGCCTGTCCTCCAATCTCACCGTCAGCCACCATATGTGTCTGCGCATATCTGTCATAAAGCCCGGTATAAAAAACAGGCAGTACTTTACTGACTCCCAATACCACCAATGTGGAAAGTAAAATACATATCAATACATCGTATCTTATTTTATAAATCCTCATATCGCACCTCCCTTGTTTTATGTAATACATTTACACTCTTTTCAGCCAGCTTTGCGCCGTCTGCCTTACAGCCCGATACCTCCCTTTCTTTGTTTAATAATGCGCGGCCTGTCAGCGCTGTGGGCAGGCTATTCCTTTTTATTTTACCATATCCCTGCGAATTTTTCTTGTATAATGTGACACCTGTACGTATTACCTGAGCGTATTATAAAATCAGTATCAAATTCACTTTTTACTTCCGGTAATCCTGGCTGCATCATAACAGTAACATGACAGCATCATAACAGCGTTAATATAGCACAATCAATACGACAGCTGTTTGTCATGTTCTTCGCCATCCGGCAATACCATTTCTCCGGCATCTCTCCGGCATTTCCCCGGCATTTCTCCAGCATTTCTCCGGCATTCCTCCGTCAGGCCGGAAGTCACCTCCGATAGCTTCTATGCCACCCATTCCAAACTGTATACCTCCACAAAATAGAAAAACCCCTGGTTCACTGCTCCAACCAGGGGATACCGTCTGCACGTATGCCGTTTTTACTCTTACCATGAAACCATATTCTTCTAACTTAGTCCATATTCTTCCAATAAAACCATATTCTGTCCAGCGCCACGGCACATGTCAATTCCTTTCACCACTACCACCCTCCCCGCGCCGTTGCCATTGCGGACGAGGCAGCCTCCTTATTCCGCCAGGACAGCGCCTCCGGCGGTGTCGATATTGGGACAGCGTTTTTCTAATTCCTTCTGGAGCGCCTTTGCCCCTTCCTGTGACGTCTCTGCCCATGCGGATTTTTCATCCCTTGTCATCAGGTTGATTGTCAGATAATGAGCCTGTTTTCTGGTGTTTCCCACTTTAACGTAGTATGTATTGTCC
>JAJQEA010000255.1 GCA_021201905.1 Clostridia bacterium | reverse complement strand
GTAATGCGGGACCTGAATTAGAGGAACGCGGGGAAAACAGCGCAGGCAGCGAAGCCGGAGGCAGCGGCGCCGGCCAAGAAAATGACAATGGCAGCGGCGCCGGAGGCAATGAGAACGGCAGCAGTGACAATGGTGACGGTAACGGTTCTAGCGGAAGCGGTGGAGATAGTAGCGGAAGCGGTGGAGGTAGTAGCGGAAGCAGCGGAGGTAGTAGTGGAGGCAGCAGCGGAGGCAGTAGTGGCGGCAGCGGAGATCAGAACGAAGAAGGACCGATTCCGAATTTTCATGTGAGCTGGACACAAGGCCAGGAAATAGACTTGTTTTCCGGTATGTCCGGATCCGTGCAGACCCTTTTGCCGGGGGCGGAAGGCAGCTATCCGTTTGTACTTGAAAATAAAAACACCTTTGATGTTATCTTTACCTTATCCATTGAGGAAGACAGCATTCACATCCCCATGCGTTTCCGTATTGTTACATATAAGGACAGAAAACCAGTTACCGATTGGTGGGATACGCGGGACGGCGGTGCCGCGGAAAGCGAGACAGCGCGCCTCAATGCGGGTGAAAGTGATTCATACCTTCTGGAGTGGCAGTGGCCTTATGAGAGCGGAAAGGACGGGATTGACACGGAGGCAGGCAAAGGGAACCTGGATTATAGGGTCAGGCTTAAAATATGGGCCCAACAGGAAGGGCTGTAAACAGGTGCACAGAAAAGGGGACGTTTCATGGGGCGGGCAGGAAAATATTTATATACAGTGGTTTTATCAGTCTTTGTTATAGCAGTACTGCTCAATCTCTGTTTCTTCATAAAGCCTGAACCATTGGGATGGTCCCGGGCAGTTATCCTTTCCGGCAGCATGGAGCCGTCTATTTCAGCCGGGGACCTGGTCATAGTCCACCGCCAGGAGGAATACTGGGAAGGAGATATCGTCATGTTTGAAAGCGGCGGCATATCCGTTACCCACCGGATTGTGGAAAAGACAGAGAAAGGATTTGTGACAAAGGGAGATGCCAATCGTGTTCCTGACATGGAGCTGCTGTCTGAAAACCGGATTATAGGACGGGTGGCAGCGGCTATTCCATTGGCCGGGAATGTGGTGTTGTTTTTGAAAAGGCCAGCAGGAATGTTCTTGATGCTGATGCTGGCCATATGGTTTATCTGGGGAGCGGATATGATTGGGCCGGCCAAACAGTCAGGAGGGGATGTATAAGAATGGGAAAGCATTTGACAAAATCCAGGATTGCAGGATATGGCCTGCTGCTTGCAGCCGCGTGTATATCGGGCTGGTCGTTGTCCTATGCCCGGTTTACGGCTCAGGAGAAGGGCATGGCCACTGCCACGGTGGCGGCCTGGGGCAGCGGCAGCAGTACCATTGATATCAATGTAAGCGGACTGCGGCCCGGAGAAACGAAAAATTATATATTTGGAGTTACCAACACGGAAAATGATATTGTAAGTGGAGTGGGACAGGATTATACCATAGCAGTGGAGACAACAGGAAACCTGCCGCTGGACTTTGCTCTTACCAATGACGGAAGCAATCCTGCTCACGGCGGCAGGTTCGTGAACACGGGAGAGAATGGAACATTGACCTTTAATGACGGAACAGCGGCTGTCCGGGGCGGCTATCTGCCCCATTCGGTTTCCGTCACGCATACATACACACTGGCTGTTTCATGGCCAATGGACCGGGCAGGCACTGAGTATACAGATGAGATTGATTTGGTGACACTGACGGTCAACTCGGAACAGACCGTGCCCGCCATACAAGAATAGGAGGCGTCTAAGATAAGGAATATCCGCAGGAAAGGGCAGAGGGCGGCTCTTGTGCTGGTTACCGCTGCGGGGATTGTGCTGTTTCTGGCAGGCATGGCAGCTGCGCGGTATATGAAACAGGAGAGCCAGAGCGGAGTGGTGGAGGCACAGACATTTTACTTTACCAGTGATATGCTGAAAGAGGATACAGGGACATATTTCATTGATCCGATGGCGGAATCCTTTACAATAGAGCTCTATAACTTTGCGGATTCAGAACGGGTTACCTCCGCGGACATTACATATAGGGTGACTGTGACAGGAGGTACAGTGGAGGGCGGCGGCGCCGTGTTTCAGGGGACAATGAAAGCCGGTGAAAAAAACTCCGTATCAATTTCAGTGATTCCTACGGCCAAACCTGAAAACAGCGGGGGGACATTGGAATTAGAAGAGATAAGGGTAGTGGCGGAAACAGAGTCACCTTATAAGAAAACCCTTACAGGTGTATTTAAAAGGCAGCTGGGCAATCAGTATATGGTAGAGGACGAGAATGGCCATAACGCGGCTGTGCTGACAATGGTTTGTGCGGACGGTGAAAAGGATATCACCATTACATTGCCATCAGGTGTGATTCCGGATGAGGCCGATGTCCGGGTTACTGGCTATAAAGACAATCAATGCACGTTCCGTTCGCCGGGATATGGGATTTACTCGTTGGTACTGCTGAAATCAGAGGCGGGAATCATATTGACAGGCCAGGATTCATTTGCAGATGCAATCGATCTAAGCCAATACGACGGATAATACAGGGGCTCAATCAGAATGACAGTCAATTTTTATGGTAGTGGAGGGAATGTGATGGATAGGAAATGCCGGAAAATTCAATTGAGGAGGCAGAGATATAACCGTCAGCGTATACTGGCGTTTTGCCTTGTTTTTTGCCTTATATTGAGCAATCTGAACTTCGGATCCCTGCTTACATACGCAACAGAAGGAAGTAGGAAAACCTTTGAAATTGGCAGTGATGTGAAAGCGGTTCTGAAAGACGGCGTGCTGACGGTTAAAGGCTATGGCGATACAAGAGATTTCAGCAGGGGTACATCCCCCTTTGGGGAATATGCAGATGAAATCCGGACATTGGTTATTGAGGATGGGATTACCTATATCGGGAGTTATCTCTTTTACGGGTTAGGCGGATTGCAGGGAGAGCTGATACTGCCTGAAAGTATTGTGGGAATCGGGGACTACGCGTTTTCAGGAGACAGCCTGGACCAGGCCGCGCGGTTCACTGTGATTCGCAACGAATTTGAAGGCGGAGAAATCACAGAATGGAAAAAGACAGAGCCGGAAGAAAGTGAGCCGGTCCCTTTGGCGACCCCATCTCAGGCAGAGAAGGTAAATTCTGAGGAGCTGACAGAAGATGATGGGGAAAAAGGAGAATCAGATGGGGCAGGAGCCGGGAACGGTGTAAATGCAGGAGACAAGGAAGAAACCAGGCAGGAGGGGGCGGAGCAGGCAGGACAGGGGGAGACGGAACAAGGCGGGACGGAAAAAGGCGGGACGGAAAAAGGTGAGACGGAAAAAGGGGAGACAGAACAAGGGGAGACGGAACAGGAGAAGCCGGGACGTACAGAACAGGAAGAGACGGAGCGGGAGGAAACGGGGCGCACAGAGCAGGAAGAGGCAGTGCGGGAAGAAGCGGGCCTTACAGAGAAGGAAGGAATGGAACGGGAGGAAACAGCCCGTATAGAACAGGAAGGAACGGGACGGGAGGAAGCAGCCCGTACAGAACAGGAAGGAACAGAGCGGGAGGAAGATGCCCATACAGAGCAGGAACAGACGGCACGGAAGGATACATTTCCAGCCATAGCCAGGATAGAAAATCACCGGGTTCCTTTTGTGGGAGAAGGACTATCGGAGGGAAGTTCGGATTCTTCCGGCAGTGAATCAGGCTCGGATACCAACAGCGGAAGTACGGATACCAGCGGAGGCGGTGCGGATACCAGCGGAGGCTGTGCAGCTACCGCTGCAGACGCAGCGGATACAGGAGAACTCGGAGGGGCACCAATCAGAAACAAAGAAGAGCCGGGGGGGGTAGGTGCAGGGG
>JAJQEA010000303.1 GCA_021201905.1 Clostridia bacterium | reverse complement strand
AGCAAACATGGAGCCGGACTCATCAGGAGTCCGGCGTAATTTTTGCGGTCCCCGGTTTTTCCTGTTCCTTGGGCCTTAGTCTCTCCCACTGCGGAAAGTGCCACCTCCCGCCCTGGGTCCCCGGCGCTCACGAACGCGACTCCCTATCTAACCCCTCTCTCCTTCTACTCCCCCTTTAAAACCCTCTGGATATGGATAGCCAGAAAGGCTGCCTCCTGAGAGGCCACGGTTATACCCAGCCGCTTTTCCATGTTCCTGCACACATCCACTGCTGTCTGGTAAGGCCCCGGAAAGGCCTCCCTTGCATATGCCTCCATGTCCAGGCTCACCGGCTCTCCCTTTCGGATGCGGGCAATCATATACCGCAGATGGCTCACCAGACGGTTATACCCCAGAGAGTCCGCCGCCAGCTTAATGCCCATCTTCTCTTCTATGCTGCGGATACTGTCCTGCACCAGCCTGGCCATATCCATGGAATGGGCCACATTCTCCTCGGATGACCCGGCGTGGATGTGAAGGGTAATGTATCCCACCTCATCCTCGGATATGACAATACCTGTCATTTCACGTATGATTTCCCTGCCTTCCATGGCAGCCTGGTATTCCCGGTCAAACAGGGCCTTGATATCCTGGTTAAAGGGATTTGGAAGCTCCCTTCCCTCCCTGGCCCTGCCTGCGGCCAGGGCAATGTGGTCCGCCATGGGTATCAGTATGTCTGAACTGATATCCCCCAGCGTTTTCCTGGCCGACTCGATTATATTTCCCGCTGCCTCGATAAAGACCGGGTCTATGCTGTTTACCTGCTGCAGCGCCGTGGACTTTCCGGTCACAAGCTCATACCGCTTTGCCTCTTTCACCTGCTCCAACCGCTCCCCGGTCCGGTGTCCGAAGCCTATTCCGTTTCCCAGCAGAATCAGTTCCCTGCCGGTATCTCCATCTAAAACCAGTATTCCATTGTTGTTTAATACTTTGATGATGCGGTACATAAATCCCTCCCCGTCCACAGCGCTGCCGGACTCTGCCACGCGCCGCGCTACTGTCCTTTCCTATATGGACATTATACCTAATATCCAAAAAAACATCTACATTCGGATGGGATTTTTCCGTCCCGGCATATCATATCTGTCTCTTATGGGAATCCCTATTTCGGATTTACGCCTTTAGTACCATCCGATTTCATCCAGCGCCTGTACCTCTCCGGTCTTAACCATGTGAATCTCACGGCCTTCCGTGAGACCGGTGAATACAGCCATACAGGCCTGGGACACGGCGTTGGCCTTTATATATTCCAGGTCAAATTCCATCAGCTTCTGGCCTTTCTTTACCTTCTGCCCGTCCGTCACAAAGGTCTCAAACCCCTTTCCGTCAAGCTTCACCGTATCCACACCGATATGCAGCAGATACTCCATGCCGTCCCCGGTTTTCAGGCCAATGGCGTGCTTGGAAGGAAATACAAACAGCACCTCTCCATCCTCCGGCGCCAGCACCTGCCCGTCTGCCGGTATGACCATGTAGCCGTCGCCCATGGCTTTGCTGGAAAATGCCTCGTCCGGTGCTTCCGTGATGGAGGCCGCTTTGCCGTTAAAGGGCGAGCAGATGACGTGCTTTTCCTGGCCGGTTTCAGTCTCTTCCTCCAAAGCCTCATCCGGCGCTTTCCCAAGATACTGCTCCAGGTTTGACTTTATCACCGTTACGTTCGGTCCGTAAATCACCTGGATTCCCTGTCCCTTTTTGATGACGCCCACTGCCCCGGTGGCCTTTAACAGCCTCTCATCCACTATAGCCGGATTATCCACGGAACACCTGAGACGGGTGGCGCAGCAGTCCACAGAGGTAATGTTTCTCTTTCCGCCCAGTCCCCTGGCAATGTCCATGCTGAGGGCGTCCTTATCCCCGTTTCCTCCATTTCCCGCGCCTTCCGGACCTGCGGCTCCTGCCGATTTCCTGGCGTTCACATCCGCCTTTGTGTAAAGCTTTGTCTCCTCGTCCTCATCCTCCCTCCCCGGAGTCTTTAAGTCAAACCTCTTAATCAGAAAGCTGAAGATAAAGTAGTACAGCAGGAAATATATGATTCCTGCCGGAATAATTCTCATCCAGCTGGTTTTTGCATTTCCCTGAAGGATGCCAAATATGAGCAAATCCAGGAAGCCGCCTGAGAAGGTAAGTCCCACCGCGATATTCAGTATATGGGCAATCATATAGGCGCTGCCTGCCAGAATCACCTGTACGGCAAAAAGCATGGGCGCCACAAACAGGAAAGAAAACTCAATGGGCTCTGTAATACCGGTCAGCATACTGGCCAGGGCTGCCGACAGGAGAAGTCCTCCGGCGGCCTTTCTCTTTTCCGGTTTTGCCGAGCGGTACATGGCCAGGGCAGCGCCTGGAAGGCCGAATATCATAAAGATAAACTCACCGGAAAAATACCTGGTGGCATCCGCGCTGAAATGGAGCACATCCGGCGAAGCCAGCTGTGCGAAGAAGATGTTCTGGCCCCCCTGAATCAGATTTCCGTCCACCATCATGGTGCCGCCCACAGCGGTCTGCCAGAATGGCATATAAAATACATGGTGAAGCCCAAAGGGAATCAGCGCCCTCTTTATAATACCGAAAATCAATGTGCCGGCATACCCTGTCCCTGTCACCAGGCCGCCCAGGGCAAATATGGCGTTCTGAACAACGGGCCATATGAAGTACATCACCATACCCACACCCACATAGGCCACCGTGGATATGATGGGCACAAAACGGGATCCGCCGAAAAATGAGATGGCATTGGGCAGCGCAATCTTGTGGTAATGGTTGTGGAGCGCCGCCACTCCCAAGCCCACGATAATGCCCCCGAACACGCCCATCTGCAAGGTCTGAATGCCGCACACAGAGGCAATGGTGCCGTCCAGGACCCCCGGGGCAATGGTGCCGTCCGGAAGAATCTTTCCCGTGATGGTCAGCACCGCGTTGATTGATACGTGCATGACAAAAAACGCAATCATGGCTGAAAGGGCCGCCACCTCCTTCTCGGCCTTGGCCATGCCGATGGCGACTCCCACCGCAAATATAATGGGGAGATTGTCAAATATAACATTTCCCGCCTTGGCCATGATGACTAACAGGGCGTTTAACATGGTTCCGTCGCCCAGAATCCGCTCCAGACCATAGGTCTGAATGGTGGTGGCATTTGTAAAGGAACTGCCGATACCTAACAGCAGTCCCGCCACCGGCAGCACTGCAATGGGAAGCATGAAGCTGCGTCCCACTCTCTGAAGAACACCAAATATCCTGTCTTTCATTTTCCTTCTCTCCTGTCTTTTTCGTCCAACCGCGCACCCTGGCTGTCCGAACACAAAAAAGGCATTAACTGTTAAGAACACTGTCTCCAATGTCCTCTTTCAGTTAATGCCTGCATCACCAGTAACACGCTCTTTATTCTGTTGCGCATTAAGTATAAACAAAATACAGGATTTATGTCAATCCGAATTGTGCACTAATTTTTATTTGTCTTTTTGTGCAAATATGACAAACTCCACTTTCTATTCCAGTGTCAGACCAAAGTCCAGCTCATAGTAATTTCCCTCGCTGTCCCGGTAGGCATAGGCCTTTCCGTTTTCATCCTTCATGGACTCCGGCATGTATTTGTCCTTGTGGTACCCAGGCACGTCGTTATGGGATATGCATATGCCGTCCCGGTCCACCCGGATAACGCTGTCGTCCTTTGGAAGGGTAATGGGCATCCTGCCGGTGGGCGCGCACCTTCCCATGATGACGTCCAAAACCGCGTCCGTATAGGTATCAAATCCAGCCAGCAGGGCGTCCGCACAGGGCTCCACGTTCCCCACTTCCCAGGCCAGGGTGAAATTAATATTGGAAATCACC
>JAJQEA010000174.1 GCA_021201905.1 Clostridia bacterium | reverse complement strand
CGGGAAAGCCGGGGTCCTGCCATAGCAAACGGAAGCTGTATGGGACGCGCCATGTTTGGGGCAGTGGCGGCCGGAAGAAGGGGCGGGGGATATGATACGATTGAGGAAGCCGTTAGGGCCATGGGGCCGCCGGTGGGAAAAACTTATATACCAAATCAATCCGCCGCGGTTGTCTATGATGCCTTATTTGAGATGTACAAAGAAATGTACCTTTATCTGGGAAAGGAAAGCAGCATACTGAAACAGTTGGCTTTCATGAGAGGAAAGGAGGAAGGAACCGTATGAAATTTGGGTTGATTTCATTGGATTTTAAACGATTTTCACTGGAATACTGTTTTAAGATGGCCAGGCGTTACAGCCTTGACGGAGTGGAGCTGTGGGGCGGGCGTCCCCATGGGTATTTTACAGATATGACTCAGGAGAGGCTGCAGGAGATTGATGCCCTGAAAAAGAAATATAAACTGGAAATTCCCATGTATACGCCCAATGCGCTGAACGGACCGTATAATCTATGCTCCCTGGAAGAACGGACCACACGGGAAACCCTGGAATTTTTCCAAAGGTCCATTGACATTGCATGTGATCTGGAGTGTCCACGGATGCTGGTGGTAGCTGACCATCCGGGATATGAGGCGCCAAGGTCTTTGGTCATCCGGCGTTTCATAGAAAATATGCAGTACCTCTGCGACTATGGGGCACCCAAAGGGGTAAGCCTGGTGATAGAACCATTGACGCCCA
This sequence comes from Clostridia bacterium, assembly GCA_021201905.1. Classification (GTDB taxonomy): domain Bacteria; phylum Bacillota; class Clostridia; order Lachnospirales; family Lachnospiraceae; genus Enterocloster. Next base: position 3,141 of record JAJQEA010000174.1, on the reverse strand, counting down.
TGGAAAGCCCTGTCATCACAACGGCAGACAACTGTGTGGATGCCATAAAAAGGATTGGAAGGGATAATTTGGAGGCCATGATGGATGTGGCGCCGCCAACGGTTGCAAATGAACCGTTTTCAGTCTATTTTGACAAGCTGAAGGACAGGATGAACTATATTCATATCTGCAATAATGACGGGATGACTGATGCCCACAAAAGGCTGGACGAGGGGATAATACCAATAAAAGACATGTTTACAGTCTTTACCAATTGGAAGTATAATGGATATGTTACGTGCGAACTGTACTCGGAGAATTACAGGGACCCTGAATTATATCTTGCCAATACCATGAGAATGGTGTATGAAATCAGGAACGAACTGGGGATATGATGAAAAGGGAGCCATTGGGGAGGAAACCGTGAAAAGGCCCTTTGTTTTTTCAAATTTCCAGAAACGAATATTGCAGTCATATCTGATTATTATTGTAGGAGGTCTGGTGCTTTTCTATACCCTGGTTGCGGTGATGGTCAGGGAGTCCAGCCTGAAAACAGCGGAACGAAACCAGATTTCCATGTGCATAAAGGTTTCCCAGCAGTTAGAGAGTTTTATGGTTGAAATGCGCAATGTGGGTTTTCAGGTGATGATGAATTCGCGTCTGATTCAGGATTTTGGCACATTTTCTGACGACAAGGTAAATGATAATTACTATGGCGACCATATTGTGGACCATATAAACGCGGTCAGTGCTCTGGCAGACATCAATGGGATACAGAGGATTGCCACAAGAATCAGTGTTTTTAATAAATATGGGGATTATGTCAGCAGCGGCGTTATGCCTCAGTCCAAAATATATGCGGATGATGTTCTGCGCAACCGCCTGGATATAGATGGAATCGTATCCAGGCTGGTCCTGAATGACGGGCATATCTACGTGGAAGGTCCCCACCCGGATTACTGGAACAGTAAAGTGGGATACGAGATGATTTCCCTGTATTGTCCTCTGGGCAATAAGATCCAGGACGATATGTACGGCATCATAGAAATACAGCAGGATTTCCAGAAGCTGGTCCAAACCCTTCTGCCGGGTCTTGACCAGGACATGGCAGTTCTCCTGTTTGACTCTGCGGGAAGATGCGTATTTAACAGCATGGAGAGTATATGCCCTCCTGAATACTATGATTTTTATTACAGTCAGGCGTCCGGGAACCAGGACAGCCGGTATGGATTTAGCCGGATAAAGGCTGGGAACAGGGTGCAGGAGCAGTATCTCTCAGCCGACATATCGGAGACATCCGGCTGGATGGCAGTGATGGTGCGCAATAAAAGCTCCATCGTCAATGTGATACAGGATATCCAAAAGGTAATCATCTTGGCCATTTTTGTATTTATGGTTCTGTCAGCATATATGGCGTACCGGATATCACTGAAAATGACAAAGCCAATCAATGATATGATTGTATCGGCCCAGTCCATTTCCTGGTCCAATCTGGACATGAAGGCGTTGGAGGACAATGATGAGAATGAAATCATGGCCCTCAATAATACGTTTAAGGAAACCCTTAAACGGCTGTCTGAAAGCATGCAGCTGGAGTTGGGAGCGCGCCTTAATGCGCTTCAAAGCCAGATGAACCCCCATTTTCTATATAACACACTGTCGGTCATAAGTGCGTCAGCGGACCAGCAGGAAAAGGTGGAGAGGATGTGCAGCCGGCTTTCCGACATGCTGCGTTATTCCACGGTCTATGAGGATGAGAGCAACAGCACGTTGGAGGATGAAGTCCGCCATACGGAAAACTACCTGGAATTGATGAAGGACCGGTACGAGGAAAACCTTATTTATGATATTGAGGAAGCGGGAAGTCTGGACCGTGTGAAGATGCCCAGGGTAATCCTTCAGCCCATCGTGGAGAATTGCTTCAAACATGGATTTGGAGAAAATGGGTTTCCGTGGATGATACATGTGGCGGTCACTGCCAGCCATGGACATTGGAAAATCCATGTGAGGAATAATGGACGGCCCTTCCAGGAAAGAGATCTGAAAGAGCTGAATGAAAAGGTGGAGGGGGTTCTGAAAGGAGAACAGAAGAAAATCAGCGGCATAGGGCTAACAAATACCATTATCAGACTGAGACTTTTGTATGAGGAGCAGGTCGAATATGAGATTTATACTGGAGACGACGGGTACACCTGTGTGGTTTTGAAAGGAAATTATAAATGATTAATGTTCTTGTTGTTGAAGATGAGCCTCCCATTCAGTGTATGATATGTAAAACCATTTCCGGGATGGACCAGGAATTCAGCGTCCGGTATACAGCGTTTAATGGAATCCAGGCACGGCGGATTTTGGAGGCAGAGGAAGTAGATGTTGTATTTACAGATATTATGATGATTGGGGGAGACGGAATCACTCTTCTCCAGTACCTGCATGAGTACAGGCCGGAAATTCAGACCGTCGTGCTCAGCGGGTATGAAAGGTTCGAGTATGCGAAGCAGGCATACAAAAACGGCGTCACGGATTATTTGCTAAAGCCGGTGAATAAATCCGAACTGAGGGATATTCTTGAAGTCCTTAAGAGGCAGTATCACCAGAGAATGAGGAACAGGCGGCAGGAGTGTTTCAAGGAGCTGTTGGATGGAATAAAGCTTCCGCAAAAATCGCGTATTTATGATGAGCTGCTGGCGTCGTCCTGGTATCTGCTGCTGATCCGAGTGCTTGGCAGAGGAGGAGCTAAAGGGGGACTGAATCCGGAGACCCGGAAAAGCCTGGAGTCCGGTCTGATTAAGATGTTTGGGAATGAAGAAGCTGTTTTTCAGACATCGGATGGTGCAGGGGAATACGTGGTGGCTGTCAGGGACAGCATTCCGGATATGGAAGCTAAGGCTTTGGAACTGTTGAATGTCATGGGACAGTCAGATGGTGTGATAGCAATGGCAGGCTTGCCGGAGCCTGTCCGGGCCCAGGATTTCAGACAGCATCTGCTGGAGCTGAGAATACAAATCATGACGGAATCCATATACGGCAAGTCATGCTACAGCTGTGGGGGGGGGGGGGGGGAACCGCCCAACCGCACAACCTGGGAGTAATACAAAAAGCCCAGCCCCCAAACGATAAAGGATTCGGTGTAGCGGAGAGCGGGTTAAAAAAAAAATACGGGGG
>JAJQEA010000430.1:970-32315 GCA_021201905.1 Clostridia bacterium | reverse complement strand
GAAAACATTTGGACTTTTGACGGCAAAGGTGAGCTGCTCATCACCATCATGTCCTCGCTGGCGCAGGAGGAGGCGCGGTCGATTTCGGAGAACTGCACATGGGGACAGAGAAAACGGTTTGCTGACGGGAAAGTGACCGTCCCATTCAGGCGGTTCCTCGGCTATGACCGTGGTGAGGATGGAAACCTTGTGGTTAACCCCGAACAGGCAAAGCTGGTGCAGCGTATCTACGGAATGTTCCTCACCGGAATGTCACCCATGCGTATTGCGAGAACGCTAACCGATGAAGGCATCAAATCACCCGGCGGCAGCGACCATTGGAATCCAAGCTGCGTCAAGAGTATCCTTACCAACGAGAAGTACAAGGGCGACGCCCTCCTGCAAAAATCCTACACGGTCGACTTCCTCACCAAAAAGAAGAAGGTCAACGAAGGCGAGATTCCGCAGTATTACGTCCACGGGAATCACGAGGCTATTATCGATCCCGATACCTTTGATATGGTGCAGACGCAAATGGCCGCTCGTACAACAGGCAAAAACAGAGTGAGCTGTGTAAGCATTTTCTCCAGCAAGATTAAATGCGGCTGCTGCGGAGGCTGGTACGGCCCGAAAGTTTGGCATTCCAACGACAAATACCGCCGCACCATGTGGCAGTGCAACCACAAATTCGAGGGTGAAAAATGCTCCACACCTAACCTTACTGAAGACGAAATCCGGGAGGTGTTCTTACTGGCGGCAAACAAAGCCATCACAGAGAAAGATGAAATCATCAGCACCTATCGAGAAGCGGTCATGCCGCTCTTCTCCACCGATGAACTGGAGCGGGAGAAAACCGAACTGGAATCAGAACTCAATGTGGTGGCAGAGTTTATCGAGGACTGCATCCGTGAGAATGCGCACATTGCTCTCGACCAAGCAGAATACCAGCAGCACTACGATTCCCTTGTAGAACGCTTCGATAAGGCAAAAGCTCGACACACCGAGGTCTCCAACCTCATCACCGAGCGGCAGGCACGCCGCCAGCAAATCGAGATGTACCTGGAACAGCTGCAGAAACGGGATTTGCTTACGGAATTCCGAGATGAAGACTGGTTCTCGATGGTCGATTACATGACCGTTACAGCCAAGGATGACATCACGGTCAAATTCAAAGACGGAACTGAAATCAGGGCATAAGCCTGTATGAACGAAGGTCTCCTGACCATTGCGGTTGGGAGACCTTTTTACTATGCGGTCACAAATCATTTCAAATAATTCGCACCCCATCTACCCATCTCCGAAAAAATAGGCATCATCTCTTGCCCGGCTTTTGTCAGGCTGTACTCTACACGGAGGGGTACTTCGTTAAATTGTGTTCTACTGACGATTCCTTTTCCCTCAAGTTCCTTCAACGTCGACGAGAGCATTGCATTTGTGATTTCAGGAATGTTCCTTTTAAATTCTCCAAATCGAAGCGTCGTATTCATTTGAAGTTCATAAATAACTCTTGTTGTCCACTTCCCGGCTAAAAGCTCCAGTGTTTTCTTCACTGGACATTCATCGCCCATGTCCTTGTCCCAAATGAAGTCTTTTTCATTCTCTGAAGCCATATTCCATCTGCCTTTCAGTATGATAATTCATACTATGTATTATTTTTCTGCGTACTTGCAATCGATTTTCATACATGGTATCATAATCATACCATATGGCAACAACAAATTCAAGGAGGTATTTTCATGAATACAATTGATGCTCTCGAAGCCCGCAGAAGTGTGCGAGGCTATCTTGACAAACCTGTGGAGGACGACAAGCTAAAGCTCATCTTGAAATATGGGAACAAGGCACCGAACGCAGGACCTTTTCACATGACCGTAATCACGAACCGGAAACTGCTTGATGAAATTGACGCAGCGGCAAAAGAAGCTGGAATGGCCTCTGGTGACAAGTTCACTATCGAGCGTTTTTCTATCCCAGGTTACAGATGCACCTATGGTGCGCCTGTGTTGGTTATATTGTCTGCGCCGCAAGGCGGGTTCAGTTCCGTAAACGTTGCCTGCGCAGCAACAAATATGAGTGTAGCAGCTGTGGATCAGGGACTTGCGAGCTGCTATCTTGTAGGTGTTCTTATGGCATTTCAGGCAAAGCCGGAACTTCAAAAGGAGCTTGACCTTCCTGAAGGATATATTCCTCAGTGTGGACTAATTCTTGGATATCAGAGTGAAAACGAAATTCCGGGAATCACACGCAACTCAGACCTGTCGAATGTAAACTTTATTGAATAGTTCCTCATATTCTTGAAAATCAGATGATGACACAAAGACGTGCTTTTTCAGATTCTTGTTGACGGAGTCTCCCAACCATTGCGGTTGGGAGATTTTTTTCATGCAAAAAATAACAGCCGGTTAGTCCTGCTGTGTCAACTTACCCTACAACACTCAACTTACCCTGCAAGGGGTAAGCGGTCGGAGGAAACTTGTAATTGTATTATCTTCGGAGTCTTTATATCCTGGCCGCGGGTGCCTGTCCGTCTGGCAATGAGCTTGCAGATGGGCTTGCCCTCGGAGGCGAACTTCATTTCATACTCCGTCATCACATTGCCTTCTGCCATGGGGCTGTTGTGAAGATCAAAGGTGTGCTCTGTAATCTCCCAGCCGGCAGAGGGTATGGATTCCAGGGAATATTCAAAGAGCCCGCGGTTATCGGTCTTGAATTCAACGACTCCCTTGGGAGCCAGGATTTTGTCGTACACAGACATAAAGACAGGAGAAGTAAGCCTGCGCTTGGCATGGCGGTCCTTTGGCCAGGGGTCTGAAAAGTTCAGGTAAATCCGGTCCACCTCGCCGGGGGCAAAGATTTCAGCCATGTCCCTGGCGTCAATGCACATAAAATAAATATTTTCAAGGTCCATTTCGCTGCGCTTCTGGAGTCCCCGCAGCAGGACGCTGGAATAGCGTTCGATTCCTATATAGTTGACATCCGGGTTAGCGGATGCTTTTTCCATGATGAAACGGCCTTTACCCATTCCCACCTCGATTTCAAGGGGGTGGCTGTTGCCGAATACCTGGTTCCATGTGCCGCGGTGCTGTTTTGGTTCCTGAATGACAAATGGGCTGGAGGCAATGGTTTCCTCGGCACCCTGGATGTGGCGTAATCGCATTTGTTTCATCCTTTCGTGATATAGTTACTGCAGGCCTTATTTTAACATTCAAAAGATGCATTTGCAACAAAATTTACTTTTTTCTTATTTTTTTGATTTTTTATAATTAATAGTGCAAAATTAGCAAAAATCTAGTATACTATATATAATAGGCGGATATCTGCGATACTAAGGAGGAAGGCTTATGTCGAATGTGGAGCGGACGACCAGCTGGCAGCAGATTCAGCAGGGCGTTAAGGAAGCAGAGCGATTGATTGCGCGCAAGGAATATAATCTTGTGATGGTCAGGGCCAGACAGGTCCTGGAATATATGGTAAGGTGCATGGCTGAGAGAGCGTGTGTGGTGGAAGGGGATTTGTCCGATACCATAGACCAGCTGTACGAAGGCCAGTGGATTAACAAGGCCACCAAGGATAATTACCACACCATCCGTATACTGGGAAATAAGGCGGTTCATGAGGGGGATGACACGGCGTACGATGCCAACCAGGCCTTCCAGCTGCTGACCCAGGAAGTGTATGTGTTTGCCAACGAATTTGCAGGAGGCGCAGGGGGCCGCACAGTCAGGCCGTCCTCAGCCTCCAGGAATACATCAGGCCGTCCGGCGCCCAGGCAGGGTTCCGGCGGGGGCAGAAGCGCTTCGGGCAGAAACAGCCAGAGAGTGCCTGCCAGGAATACCCGCAGCGGCCCGCCGCGCCAGGGCGGTCCCAGGAAGAAGCGCAGGCGCGTATCGCCGGCAGCATACATACTGAGGCTGCTGATTCCGGTTCTGCTTGTTATCCTTCTGATTGTGGTTATCCGTGTTTTCATGCCGGGCAAGGACAAGGAAGCAGATAAGACAACCACGGCGCCCACCGTGACCACAGCTCCTGTGGAGCCCGCGCCCACGCCGGCGCCGGAACCAGAGACAGAGCCGGAGACAGAGCCGCCCGTAGAGACCTACAGGATTAAGGGAAACAGCGTCAATGTCCGCAGCGAGCCTTCCACCAGCGGCCGGATTCTGGTGCAGCTGAGCAACGGCACCGAGGTGGTGTACGTGAAACGGTATGACAATGACTGGGCGGTCATCAACTACGACGGCCAGGAGGCGTATGTATCCAGCAAGTTTATCGAGAAGGTGGAACCTGTGGCGTCGAGTGCAGGAGAGACTGAGGCAAGTGAGGCCCAGACAGCCAATTAGGCCTGTGTATTTGTGAAAATTGTATAGAAAAAATTGGTAAATTTGGATGTAAAAAGAGGAAGAATTTAAAAAGTTCTTCCTCTTTTTGGCGTTTTGTAGTGAGGAAATTGTGAAAAATTAATTTTAAAACTAAAATACCTCTGGTTTTTTTCTAAAAAAGTAGTATCATGAAATGATATGAAAATATATAAGGAGGAGAGCTATGGATACTGTGATTAACCGGTTATCGGAAATCGAAGCAGCGGCCGGAGCCATTGTGGAAGAGGCAAATGTGCGCAAAAAGGCCTTTGCTGGCGAGATAGATGCAAAGACAGCTGCCTTTGATAAAAGCATGGAGCAGGAAACGGCCCGCAGAATTGCAGAGATTCAGGAAAAAATGGAGGCGGACATGAACGGGCTCCTTGTAAAGCAGAAGGCGGAATCAGAGGCCCTGCTTAAGGAGCTGGAAGATAATTATAACCGGCACCATGAAGAATATGTAGAGGCTCTGTTCCAGAAGATGATAAAGGGGTGAGCGTATGGGCAGCCTGATTGCTTACAGCGGCATTGCCACCAAGGTGAAGGCAATGGAACGCTGGCGTATAAAAGATGAGCAGTTCCTTGAGATGGCGGCCCTGGAAACCGTACCGGATGCAGTGCAGTACCTGCGGGCCTTCCTTCCTTACCGGGAGATATTCAGCCAGGTGGAGGATAAGGATCTGCACAGGGGAAATATTGAGCAGCATCTGAATCTGTCCCAGTACAGGGATTTTGCAAAGCTTTACCAGTTTGCCAATATAAAGCAGAGGCGTTTCCTGGACCTGTACTTCATGCACTATGAGATTACCATTCTGAAGACCTGTCTGAGAAATGCGGCGGGCCACAGGGAACAGCGGCAGGATCTGTCCATGTTCCGTGATTTCTTTGAGAGGCATTCTGCCCTTGACCTAATCACACTTTCCCAGCCCCAGAGCATGGAAGAGTTCATAGGAAATCTTAAGGGGTCCGCGTGTTACGGGCCGTTGTATCAAATGCTGCAAAACGGCAGGGTAACCCTTCCGGCCTGTGAGACAGCGCTGGACATGCTGTATTTCAGGTCCATGTGGAAGATTAAGGACAAGTACCTGTCCAGGAACGAGCAGAAGATAATCGCCCAGTGCTTCGGCACCAGGATGGATATGCTGAACCTCCAGTGGATTTGCCGTTCCAAAAAGTTTTACCAGCTGGAGCCTGGGGAGATATATGCCATGCTGATTCCCATACAGCTCCATCTGACCAGGAAAGAGATTAACCGGATGGTGGAAGCGGAGAGCCTGGCAGCACTGTACGGACTGATAGAGGGAAGCTGGTACGGCAGGACGGGTCTGGTCCGTTTGGACGAGAATCAGGACCTGGACCACCTGGCTCACGATATAGTGGACAGGATTTACCAGAAGACAAGCAGAAAAGACCCATACTCCATCGCCATACTGAATTCCTATCTCTACTTTAAGGAGAGGGAAATCGAGCGTATCATCACTACCATTGAGAAGATACGCTATGGACTGGGAGCAAGTTGACTAAAGGGGGTTAAGACGTGATTGAGAAGATGAAGTTCTTAAGTATTACCGGCCCTAAGGAGGATATTGACCGGGTGGTGGACACATATCTGCCCAGATATGAGATACACCTGGAAAATGCCCTGTCGGAGCTTAAGACAGTGAAAGACCTGAGGCCTTATATTGAAACAAATCCATATAAGGATGTGCTGGAAAGGGCCTCGGAGCTGCTGGAAAGCTATCATGACCTGATACCGGACCAGGCGGACCGAAAGATGAAGCTGGAGGAAGCCGTTGAGGTCATTAACAGCCTTGACACCCAGCTTAAGGAACTGACGGACCAGAGGAATGACCTGGTGCGCCGGCGGGATGAGTTAAAGGCGTCCAGGGACAGGGTGGTGCCCTTTGCGGGCCTTAACTACAATGTGAAGGAGATACTTAAGTTCCGCTTTATAAAGTTCCGTTTCGGACGTATTTCCAGGGAATATTATGAGAAGTTCTCATCCTATGTGTATGAGACCATAGACACGGTCATGTTCAAGTGCGAGGAGGAGGGGGACTATGTATGGGTGGTCTACTTTGTGCCGGAGAGCCTGGCTGACAAGATTGACGCCATCTATGCATCCATGCATTTTGAGAGGTGTTTCCTTCCGGACGAGTACGAGGGCACTCCTGTGGAGGCCGGACATGTGCTGGACGACAGGATAGGAAGCCTTCAGAAGGAGATAGACGAGGCGGACCGGAAAATCGTGGAGGCCATGAGCAGCAGGAAAGAGGAGTTTGCTGCTGCCTGCAGGCGCATCCGGACATTTTCAACCAACTTTGACGTGAGGAAGATGGCGGCCGTAACCAAGCACGACACCCATAATTTCTTTATCCTGTGCGGATGGATGACGGAGAAGGACGCGAAAATGTTCCAGAAGGAAATCGAACGGGACAGCGATACCTTCTGCATCATTGAGGACGACCACAACAACACCATGAGCACGCCTCCCACCAAGATGAAGAATCCGGGACTGTTTAAGCCCTTTGAGATGTATGTGGAGATGTACGGACTGCCATCCTATAATGAACTGGACCCCACCATACTGATTGGCATTACGTACTCCATTTTGTTTGGATTCATGTTCGGGGACGCCGGGCAGGGGCTGTGCCTGCTGATAGGAGGATTCCTGCTGTACCGGTTTAAGAAGATACGTCTGGCCGGAATCATTTCCTGCTGCGGCGTGTTCTCCACCATATTCGGCCTGCTGTTCGGCAGCGTCTTTGGATTTGAGGATATCATGGACGCGGTGTGGCTCAGGCCCCAGGAGGCTATGACAAATCTGCCCTTCATAGGAAAGCTGAACACGGTGTTCGTGGTGGCGGTTGCCATCGGAATGGGAATCATACTTTTATGTATGGTCCTCAACATCATCAACAGCCTGCGCTCCCATGATGTTGAGAAGGCGTATTTTGACACAAACGGCGTGGCCGGGCTGGTATTTTACTTTGCCCTGGCATCCGTGATTGTACTGTATATGACCGGAAATCCACTTCCCGCCACCGTGATTCTGGTAATCATATTCCTGGTTCCCCTTCTGGTGATATTCTTTAAGGAACCGCTGGCAGCCATATTGGAGAAGAAGGTGGAGCGGATGGAAAGCGGCCTGGGAATGTTTATCACCCAGGGCATATTTGAACTCTTTGAGGTGCTGTTGAGCTATTTTTCCAATACCCTTTCCTTTGTCCGTGTGGGCGCATTTGCGGTGAGCCACGCGGCCATGATGCAGGTGGTCCTGATGTTAGCCGGGGCAGAGGCGGGAGGAAATACCAACTGGGCCGTGGTGGTTGGCGGCAACCTGTTTGTATGCGGTATGGAGGGCCTGATTGTGGGCATCCAGGTACTGCGTCTGGAATACTATGAGCTGTTCAGCCGGTTCTACCGCGGCAGCGGCAGGGCATTTGAACCCTATGGAAAGGCTGCCGGAGAGCAGTAAGCATATATAATACAAAAAGGAGATATGAGATATGAGTTTATTAGTTAAGATTACACTGAGCGCAGCACTTATTTTAAGCATTGCAGTACCCTTTGGAGCATTTGCAGCAGGGGAAAGGACAAAGGGACGTTATAAGACAGCCCTGGCAGCCAATGTGTTCCTGTTCTTCGGCACCATGGTATTTGCGGCAGTGGTCATGTTCTCCGGCAACGCGGTGGCAGCCGAGGCGGGCGCCCAGGCAGCCGGTTCATCCGCGGCAGGCATGGGCTATCTGTCGGCGGCCCTGGCCACAGGACTTTCCTGTCTGGGCGGCGGCATCGCTGTTTCCGCGGCAGCCAGCGCAGCGCTGGGAGCCATCAGCGAGGACAGCTCCATCCTTGGTAAATCATTAATCTTCGTAGGTCTTGCCGAAGGTGTGTGTCTCTATGGCCTGATCATATCCTTTATGATCTTAGGAAAGCTGTAATCCCATGAAGATGTACCTTATCAGCGACAACATCGACACCCTGACCGGCATGCGTCTGGCGGGAGTCGAGGGGGCTGTGGTCCATAAGAGGGAGGAACTGAAGGAAGAACTGGATAAGGCCCTGGCCGACAAATCCATCGGAATCATCCTGCTGACAGAAAAGTTTGGCAGGGAGTTTCCGGAAATCATCGACAACGTAAAGCTGGAGCGCAAGCTTCCGCTGATTGTGGAGTTTCCGGACCGCCATGGAACCGGCCGCAAGCCGGACTTTATCACCTCTTATGTGAACGAGGCAATCGGACTGAAACTGTAGTAATGATAGAAAGAGGGTGAATCAGCTTGACAACAGAGGAAAAGCTAAAGCATTTCCAGGATATCTGCATGACGGACGCCAGAGAGCGCAGCGCCAGGATGCTGGATGACTATATGAACGCCCTGGAAGCTGCCTTTGAGGAGCACGCGGCTGACGTCAGGAGGCGGGCCGACATGCAGGTGGAGGCAGAGACAGAGAAGCTGGGACGTGAGATCAATAAAAGGCTGTCCATCGGCCAGCTGGATTTAAAGAGGGAGGCCAGCCACAAGCAGGAGGAGCTTAAGGATAAGCTGTTCGTGGAACTGCGCGACAAACTGGCCAACTTCATGGAGACACAGGATTACCAGCGGCTTCTGGACCGCCAGGTAAAGGCTGCCAAGGAATTTGCGGGGGACGAGGAACTGATTATCTACATGGACCCATCGGATGTGGATAAGCTGCAGCGCATTGCCATGCACCACAACGCCACCATCAAGGTCAGCGAATATTCCTTTAACGGAGGCACCAGGGCGGTGCTTCCGGGCAAGCATATACTCATAGACAACTCATTCCAGACTAAGTTGGACGAGGCGCGCCATGAGTTTAAATTTGACTTGACAGGAGGTAGGCAAAGTGGCTAAGACAGGTGTGATTTACGGTATAAATGGTCCTGTCGTTTCCCTGTTAGGCGACTCAGGGTTCCAGATGAATGAAATGGTGCATGTGGGACAGGAGAAGCTGGTGGGCGAGGTCATCGGACTTAACTCAGAGAAAACAACCATCCAGGTTTACGAGGAGACCAGCGGAATTAAGCCGGGAGAAACCGTGACTGGTACAGGCGCCCCGGTGTCTGTTACGCTGGCCCCGGGAATCCTGAGCAATATATTTGACGGAATCGAGCGTCCCTTAAGCGAGATTGCCAAGGGAAGCGGATATTACATCAGCCGCGGCATATCCGTGAACAGTCTGGACACGGATAAAAAGTGGGACACCCATATGGTGGTGAAGGAAGGGGACCGGATCATGCCCGGCACCATCATCGCGGAGGTGCCGGAGACAAGGGCCATCACCCATAAGGTCATGGCTCCGCCGGACGCGGAGGGCTATGTCCTCACGGTGGTGCCGGACGGCCGGTACACCATAGAGGAGCCCCTTTTGACCCTCCAGCTCATGGACGGCACGGAGAGAACCCTGACCATGACCCAGAAATGGCCCATCCGCGTGGCCAGGCCGTCTGCCAGGCGTTTCCCGGCAGTAAAGCCCCTGATCACAGGCCAGCGTATTCTGGACACCATGTTCCCCCTGGCAAAGGGCGGCACGGCTGCCATTCCGGGCGGTTTCGGCACAGGAAAGACCATGACCCAGCATCAGGTGGCAAAGTGGTCGGATGCGGATGTCATTATCTACATTGGGTGCGGGGAGCGCGGCAACGAGATGACCCAGGTTCTGGAGGAGTTCTCAGAGCTGATAGACCCAAAGACAGGGAATCCGCTGATGGACAGAACGACCCTGATTGCCAATACATCCAACATGCCGGTGGCTGCCCGTGAGGCCAGCCTGTATTCCGGTCTTACCTTGGCAGAGTATTACAGGGATATGGGCTACCATGTGGCTATCATGGCTGACTCCACCTCCAGATGGGCAGAGGCCCTAAGGGAGCTGTCAGGCCGCCTGGAGGAGATGCCTGCCGAGGAGGGATTCCCGGCTTACCTGGCATCCCGCCTTTCCGCCTTCTATGAGAGGGCGGGCATGATGCAGAACCTCAATGGGACAGAGGGGTCCGTGACCATTATCGGCGCAGTGTCGCCTCAGGGAGGCGACTTCTCCGAGCCTGTGACCATGAACACCAAGCGTTTCGTGCGCTGCTTCTGGGGGCTGGATAAATCCCTGGCTTACGCCAGGCACTTCCCTGCCATCCACTGGCTTACCAGCTATTCGGAATATATAAACGACCTGTCCTCCTGGTACATGGACAATGTGGATAAGCGGTTTGTGGACGACAGGAACCGCCTGATGGCCCTTCTGGTGCAGGAGAGCAGCCTGATGGAGATTGTGAAGCTGATTGGAGCCGACGTACTGCCGGACGACCAGAAGCTGGTGCTTGAAATCGCAAAGGTCATCCGTCTGGGATTCCTGCAGCAGAACGCATTCCACAAGGACGACACGTCTGTGCCTTTGATCAAGCAGTTTAAGATGATGGAGGTCATTCTTTACCTGTACAAGAAATCACGTTCCCTTGTGTCCATGGGCATGCCTGTGTCCGTGCTGAAGGAGGAGAACATATTCGACAAAATCATATCCATCAAATACGATGTGCCCAACGACTGCCTGGATATGTTTGATGATTATATGAAGATGATTGACGGTTTCTACGACAGGGTCGCGGAACGGAACGCATAAAGGAAGGAGGTCCATATGGCAATTGAATATTTAGGCTTAAGTGAAATCAATGGTCCTCTAGTGGTCCTGGAGGGCGTTCAGAATGCGGCTTATGATGAGATCGTGGAAATGACCGTGGCCGGGAATCTCCACAAGATAGGACGCATCATTGAGATATACGGGGACAAGGCCATCATACAGGTGTTTGAGGGCACGAACGGCATGGCCCTGCGCAACACCCACACAAGGCTTACGGGCCATCCCATGGAGATAGAGGTTTCCGAGGAGATGCTGGGACGTACCTTTAACGGCATCGGCCAGCCCATTGACGGGCTGGGCGACATTATATCCGATGTGAAGCTGGATATCAACGGAAAACCCTTAAATCCCGTGACCCGCGAGTACCCGAGAAACTATATCCGTACGGGAATTTCAGCTATTGACGGGCTGACCACCCTGATTCGCGGACAGAAACTGCCCATCTTTTCGGGAAACGGTCTGCCCCATGACCAGCTGGCTGCCCAGATTGTGCAGCAGGCTTCCCTGGGAGAGAATTCGGATGAGGAATTTGCCATTGTGTTCGGCGCCATGGGTGTCAAATACGATGTGGCTGATTTCTTCCGCCGCACCTTTGAGGAGAGCGGGGTATCCGAGCATGTGGCCATGTTTATCAATCTGGCCAATGACCCTGTGGTGGAAAGGCTTATCACCCCTAAAATCGCCCTTACCCTGGCTGAGTATCTGGCCTTTGAGAAGGGAATGCACATACTGGTTATACTGACGGACATGACCTCCTATGCCGAGGCCATGCGTGAAGTCTCCTCCTCCAAGGGCGAGATTCCGTCCAGAAAGGGATTCCCGGGCTATCTCTACAGCGATCTGGCTTCCCTCTACGAGAGGGCCGGCATTGTGGCGGGACGGCCTGGCTCCGTGACCCAGATACCCATTCTCACCATGCCCAACGACGATATCACCCATCCCATCCCTGACCTGACAGGCTACATCACGGAGGGGCAGATTGTTCTGGACCGGCAGCTGAACGGGCAGAACATTTATCCGCCCATCAATGTGCTGCCGTCCCTGTCCAGGCTTATGAAGGACGGAATCGGAGAGGGCTACACCAGGGCGGACCATCAGGATGTGGCCAACCAGCTTTTCTCCTGCTATGCAAAGGTGGGGGATGCCAGGGCCCTGGCATCGGTTATCGGCGAGGACGAGCTTTCGCCCATTGACAAGAAATACCTGGAGTTCGGCAAGGCCTTTGAGGAACATTTCATAGGCCAGGCCCCCCATGAGAACCGCACCATCCTGGACACCCTGGATATTGGCTGGAAGCTTCTGGGAATGCTGCCCAGGGAGGAACTGGACCGTATCGACACCAAGGTGCTTGACCAGTATTATAAACCTGTGGACACCGCGAAGGAGTGATGTAAATGGATCCAAATACATTTCCCACCAAAGGCAACCTGATAGCTGCAAAGAATTCACTGGGCCTGGCCTATATGGGCTACGGGCTCATGGATAAAAAGCGGAATATACTGATTCGGGAGCTGATGGAGCTGATTGACGAGGCAAAGGGAATCCAGTCTGAGATCGACAGCACCTTCCGGGCGGCGTATGCGGCCCTCCAGAAGGCCAATATCGAGCTGGGCATCAACTATGTCCAGGAGATAGGCGCGTCTGTGCCTGTGGACGACCGGGTGAAGATTAAGGCCAGAAGCATCATGGGAACGGAGATTCCCCTGGTCCAGCATGAATCGCGGCCGTTAGCCCTGACCTATGGTTTTTACAACACCACGGAATCCCTGGATGAGGCCAGATACCATTTTGAGAAGGTAAAGGAACTGACCATCAAGCTTTCCATGGTGGAAAACTCCGCCTACCGGCTGGCCAACTCCATCAAAAAGACCCAGAAACGGGCCAACGCCCTAAAGAACATCACCATACCTCATTATGAGGACCTGAGCAAGTCCATCTCCAATGCGCTGGAGGAAAAGGAGAGGGAGGAATTTACCCGTCTCAAGGTAATCAAGCGCAATAAAGAGAAGGTGTAGGAGGTTTTTATGTATACATTTGACGACCTTGTGGGAATAATAGCAAAGCTGCGGTCGCCTGAGGGCTGTCCCTGGGACAGGGAACAGACCTTTGAGAGCCTGAAGAAATGTCTGGCTGATGAGACCCAGGAGGTGTTCCAGGCCATAGACAACAAGGATATGGAAAACCTGTGCGAGGAACTGGGGGATGTACTGCTCCAGGTTATCCTGAACAGCCAGATTGCCAAGGAAGAAGGCCGGTTTACCATTGACGATGTAATTGACGGTTTATGCCGGAAAATGGTCCGAAGGCACCCCCACGTATTTGGCGGTGTAAAGGTGAATTCCGTGGAGGAAGGGACCGCCCTCTGGAATCAGATAAAAATGCAGGAAAAAGCCAAAAAAACCTTGACAAATCATAGTAAAACAGATATAAATGATTAAGTACACTATGATATTAAAAAGTAACGATTCCGGGGCCTTTCCCGGACAATATCTAGGAGGAAAAATTGATGAACAAGACAGAATTAATTGCAGCAGTTGCCGAGAAGGCAGAGCTTTCTAAGAAAGACGCAGAGAAGGCAGTTAAGGCTTTCACTGACGCTGTATCCGAGGAGCTGGTAAAAGGCGGAAAAGTACAGTTAGTAGGCTTCGGAACCTTTGAAGTATCTGAGAGAGCTACAAGAGAGGGAAGAAATCCCAAGACTGGTAAGATGATGACCATTGAGGCTTCCAAGACTCCAAAGTTCAAAGCTGGCAAGGCATTAAAGGATGAGGTTAATAAATAATCCATGAGATTGGACAAGTTTCTGAAAGTTTCCCGCCTTATCAAGCGCAGAACCGTTGCCAATGAGGCATGCGACGCAGGACGCGTGCTGGTGAATGATAAGCCGGCAAAGGCGTCCGTCAGTGTGAAAACAGGTGATATCATCGAGATTCAGTTCGGAGCCAAGGCTGTTAAGGTGGAGGTTCTGGACGTACAGGAAACTGTGAAGAAGGATGAGGCTAAGGAACTTTACCGTTATATTTAAGATAAGTGGCATAGAATGGCCAACCTCCCCATATATTTAACATAGGTTAGATATACGGGGAGGTTTTTTGCATGGAAGAAAAGATTGGAAGCAATCGTCAGCATAAGCTTATACTGCAGAACCGGGGCAAGGGAAATATCACCGGCATATGCGATGTGGTGTCCTTTGATGAAAACGCAGTTGTCCTGGATACGGATATGGGGCTGCTTACCATCAAGGGAAAGGAGCTTCATGTAAGCCGCCTCACCCTGGAAAAGGGAGAGGTGGACATAGAGGGAACCATAGACAGCATGGTCTACAGTTCCAATGAAGCCCTCAGAAAGTCGGGGGAATCCCTGTTCACCCGGCTGTTTAAGTAGGCAGGCTATGAGCGGCAGGATTCAGTATGAAGCCTGGCTGATGGTGCTCAGTCTGGTCACGGGCGGTTGGCTCATGCTGGCCTATGACACCCTCAGGGTGTTCCGCCTGGTTATCCGCCACGGCTCCTTCTGGACAGGGGTGGAGGATTTTTTGTATTGGCTCTATGCGGGGCTGGTGACCTTTATACTGCTCTATGAGCAGAATGACGGCGTATTCAGGGCCTATGTCATAGGAGGGGTATTTGCGGGGATGATTCTGTACGACAGGTTAATCAGCAGAATTTTCTTTAAGTGCTTGAAAAAGGCCGGCAAATGCCTTAGAATGATTATTAGCAGGCACAGACAGAAAGCTGTCTGCAGCCCGGAAAAAGACGGAGCTGGTGATTGAACAGATGAAATCCTACGGTAAATCAAGACGCGTAAGGCGTGACAAATGGACCAACCGCATGGCCATCATGGGTATTACCCTGGTAGTCATGTTTTTGGCTGTGGCAATCAATATAAAGGGTGCCGACCTCAAGAAATCGGACCTGGAATACAGCATCCGGGAACAGAACCTGGAGCAGCAGAAGGAAGAGGAAGAAAAGCGGACCGCCCAGCTGCAGGAATACAAGATTTACGTCAAGACCAAGCAGTATGCGGAGGAAGTGGCCAAAGAAAAGCTGGGTCTTGTGAATCCCGATGAGATTCTGCTGAAGCCTACGGAGTAATGGCGAAAACGGGCGAATAATTTTTAAAAATCCATGCATGAATTGACATATATTTCCCTCCCGGGTGCGTATACTGAAAGTTACGCGGATTAGGAGGGATTTTTTGTGTTTATCAGAGAGAGGGAAGTAAAGGGAAGAACAGATGTAAATTATTATACGGCCAGGAGACTGGGAGATATGGCAGAGTCCTTAAACCAGCTGGCCAGAGCCTTTGACGACGGTATAGAGAAGAACGGGCAGCTGACAAAGGACGATGGACTGGCTGCTATGCAGGCCAGCGCTGCCCTGGTGTGCGAGAACTGCAGCAGGTGTAATCTGTATGCGGACAGTGAGAAGGAGGACAGCTATTACCTCTATTATCTTCTGCGTGCATTTGAGCAGAAGGGCCATATTGATTTTGAGGACATGCCCCAGATGTTCCAGAGCGGCTGCTGGAAAAAGGAGGATTATCTTGCCCAGCTGAACCGGAGCCTGGGAAGGGCTACCATGAACCTGTCCTGGAAGAACCGCTTCCTGGAGAGCAGGGACGCGGTTATATCCCAGTTCAGGGAGCTGTCGGTGATACTGGAGGAATTTTCCCACCAGATTGACCGCGCAAGGGATATCACGGACGAGTATGAATACATACTGAAAAAGCATTTCAGGCGTTACCATGTTGCCCTGGGAAACCTGCTGCTTCTGGAGTATGAGAATGGGCAGAAGGAAGCCTTCCTCACGGTCAGGACCACCAACGGCCGCTGCATTACCTCCAAGGATGCGGCGCTGATCATGGGGGAGATTATGGATGGGACAAGGTGGAGTCCGGCCAAGGACAGCCGCAGCATTATCACCAAACAGTATGAAACCGTGCGTTTTCTGGAGGAGGGAGGCTACCGTATGCTCTACGGTGCTTCCAGGATTCCAAAAAAGGGAGAGAAGTATTCAGGGGATAATTATACCTTTTGCGAGAGCCCCGGAAACCAGGTGGTCATGAGCCTTTCCGATGGAATGGGAAGCGGGGAGACGGCAGCCAGGGAGAGCAAGCAGGTAGTGGAACTGACAGAGCAGCTTTTGGAGACCGGATTTTCCCCAAGGGCCGCCCTTAAGCTGGTGAATACCGTGCTTTTGCTGGCAGGACCGGAGCAGCATCCAGCCACCCTGGACCTTAGCTGCATTGATTTGCATACCGGCGTGCTGGAGGCCATGAAGCTGGGGGCGGTGCCAACCTTCATTATCGGGGAGGAGGGAGTGGAAATCATGGAAGCCGGAGAGGTGCCCATGGGAATCCTCAATGGGGTGGAGCCGGTGCTCATGTCCAGGAAGCTGTGGGAGGGGGACCGGATTGTCATGGTCAGCGACGGGGTATTGGATGCTCTGCCGGGAGATGACAAGGAACAGGCCATGAAACAGTATCTGGAGAGCGTGGAGGATATGGGACCCCAGGAACTGGCGGACCAGGTGCTGGATTTTGCGGTGTCCTTTATACCGGCTCCAAGGGATGATATGACGGTCCTGGCAGCCGGAATCTGGAAAAGACGCTCATAATTTACAAGGACAGGCTTGCAAGGAGGGACGTTTGCGGGTATATTATAAGAAATAGACAGAGATTAAACATAATTGGACACAGGAGAAACAGGTGGAAGGACTGGAGCGCAGGGTCAGGGAGACCATGGAACAATATCATATGCTGGATCCGGGTGACCGGGTGGTTGCAGCAGTTTCAGGAGGGGCAGATTCCGTCTGCCTCTTAGCGTTGTTATGCACGTTTAGGGAACCGTGGGGAATCAGGCTCAGGGCACTTCATGTCCATCACGGGCTCAGGGGGGAGGAAGCGGACCGGGATGCGGATTTTGTCAGATCATTGTGTGAAGGGTTTCATGTCCCCTGTCATATCCTAAAGGTAGATGTGCGCGGCTTTGCGGCTGAAAAGGGCATGTCTGAGGAGGAGGCGGGCCGCTTCCTGCGCTATGAGGCGTTGGAGAGGGAGGCCGCGGATTGGGAAGGTGAGGACCGGGGCGGCGAGGCCCGGACCAGAGAGGCCCGGAGCGGGCAGGATGGAGATTCGGCGGACGGAGATTCGGCGGATGGAGGTTCGGCGGATGGAGATTCGGCGGACGGAGGTCCGGCAGATGGAGGTCCGCCTTGCAGTATACGCCCTGTGAAAATCGCGGTGGCCCACCACAGCGGGGACCAGGTGGAGACCATACTTCACAATCTGTTCCGTGGAACCGGTCTTTCCGGGATGAAGGGTATCGTCTACCGGAGGGGCAGGATTATCCGTCCGCTGCTGGACGTGGACCGGGACTGCATCCTCAAGTGGCTGGCGGACAACGGCCTGTCCTATGTGCAGGATTCCACCAACGATACACTTCACTACACACGGAACAGGATACGCAATCAGCTGCTGCCGGAGATTGAGCAGTATGTAAACAGAGGGGCGGCCGGTAATATCCTGCGTCTGGGTCACCTGGCGGCACAGGCAGACGAGTACCTGGAAAACCAGGCGGCTGCCTGGATCAAGGCACATGTGAAGAAAAGCTCCGGGGCCTACATCCCGGCAGAGGCATTTCTGGGGGAACCGGAGATACTGCGGTCCTATGTGGTGATGTCGCTCCTTAAGGAGCTGGGAGGAGCCTCCAGGGACCTGGGACTGGTTCATGTGAACCAGGTCATGGACCTGGCCGGGCGGTCCGTTGGAAAACAGGTGGATTTGCCCTACGGGCTGGCAGCCATAAGGGAGTATGAGGGAATCTGGATGGGCAGGGGAGACCCGGCTGCAAAAGAAGAATGGGGCGACCTGCCTATTGTGGATATGGAGGTTTTTTCCCGGAAAAAAGGGATGGAATTTCCTAAAAATGTGTATACGAAATGGTTTGACTGTGATAAAATAAAAGGTACGCCCGTGGTAAGAACCAGGCGTCCGGGGGATTATATCGTCCTGGCGGACCATAACCACAAGGCGCTTAATCGTTTTATGATTGATGAGAAGATACCCAGACAGATGAGGGATAAGATACCCCTTCTGGCAGATGGCAGCCATGTGATGTGGATTATAGGCTACCGCATCAGCGAGTATTACAAGATAGGACCGGATACGGTCCGGGTGCTACAGGCAGAGGCAGGCCAGACTGGAGAGAGAAAAGAACAGGTGAAACGGAGGATAAGGTAATGGCTGACAAAATTCGTGTTTTATTGACGGAAGAGGAAGTCGATAAACGGATCAACGAAGTAGCGGCAAAAATCAGCGAGGATTATGCGGGAAAGCAGGTCCACATGATATGCATATTAAAGGGCGGAGTATTCTTTACCTGCGAACTGGCCAAGAGGATGACGGTTCCGGTATCCCTGGACTTTATGTCCGTGTCCAGCTACGGCGGCGGCACTGTGTCCAGCGGCGTGGTCAGGATTGTAAAGGACCTGGATGAGTCCCTGGAAGGCAAGGATGTACTGATTGTGGAGGACATCATAGACTCCGGCCGCACGCTGGCATATCTGATTGAGGTGTTGAAGCAGAGAGGTCCAAAGAGCATCCATCTGTGCACACTTCTTGATAAGCCGGAGCGCAGGGTAAAGAAGCAGGTGAAGGTGGACTATACCTGCTTTACGATACCGGATGAATTTGTAGTGGGATATGGACTGGATTATGACCAGAAATACCGTAACCTGCCTTACATCGGAGTAGTAGAATTGGATGCAGAATAAGAAGGTCTAAGGAGGCAATTCGGTGAGACAGCAGCAGACATTTAGAGGATTTATATTTATACTCCTGATGCTGATCTTAATCGCCACCGCAGTGAGATTCCCTTACGCAAGGCAGGCGGATAAGGTTACAAATCAGGATTTTATCAAGATACTGGAGGATGGCCAGGCGGCAGACGTGAGCATCCACCAGAATCCCCAGACTCCCACGGGAGAAGTGGTACTGACCCTTTTGAACGGTCAGGTGAAGCGGCTTTATGTTTCGGATGTCAAGGACGCCCAGAAGCTTCTGGAAGCCCATAACATGGCTTATACGACCATGGATGTGCCCCAGGAGAATTATCTGGTGATCATCATCCTGCCCTTCATGCTGTCCATTGTGGTGGTGGTCATCATCATCATGGTCATGAATAGGAGCGCAGGCGGCGGAGGTGCCAACGCCAGGATGATGAATTTTGGCAAGAGCCGGGCCAGGATGAGCCGGGACAGCAAGGTTAATTTCTCCAATGTAGCCGGTCTTGTGGAAGAAAAGGAAGAGCTGGAAGAGGTGGTGGATTTCCTTAAGAATCCGCAGAAGTATACCAGCGTGGGGGCCAGGATACCAAAGGGCCTTCTTCTGGTGGGCCCTCCGGGAACAGGTAAAACCCTGCTTGCCAAGGCAGTGGCCGGCGAGGCGGGAGTTCCGTTTTTCTCCATATCAGGTTCTGATTTTGTGGAGATGTTCGTGGGCGTGGGCGCTTCCCGTGTCCGTGATTTGTTTGAGGAGGCCAAGAAGAACTCTCCCTGTATCGTGTTTATCGACGAGATTGACGCGGTTGCCCGCCGCAGAGGCACAGGCATGGGCGGCGGCCACGATGAGAGGGAGCAGACGCTAAACCAGCTGTTGGTTGAGATGGACGGCTTTGGGGTCAATGAAGGCATTATCGTCATGGCGGCCACCAACCGCGTGGATATCCTGGATCCGGCTATCCTTCGTCCGGGCCGTTTCGACAGGAAGGTGGCGGTGGGATGTCCTGACGTGAAGGGGCGTGAGGAAATCCTTAAGGTCCATTCCAAGGAAAAGCCCCTCAGCGAGGATGTGGATCTGCACAGGGTGGCCCAAACCACCTCAGGCTTCACGGGAGCTGACCTGGAGAACCTGATGAATGAGGCCGCCATCATATCCGCCAGGGAAAACCGCAGATTTATCAAGCAGAGCGATATCGACCGTGCCTTTGTAAAGGTGGGAATCGGCGCTGAGAAGAGAAGCAAGGTAATATCCGAGAAGGATAAGAAGATAACGGCTTACCATGAGGCGGGCCACGCCATCCTGTTCCATGTGCTTCCGGATGTGGGACCGGTGCATACCGTGTCCATCATCCCCACGGGAATCGGGGCGGCGGGATACACCATGCCCCTGCCTGAAAAGGATGAGATGTTCAATACCAAGGGCCGCATGATGCAGAATATCATGGTGGATTTAGGCGGCCGGATTGCGGAAGAGCTGATATTTGACGATATCACCACCGGCGCATCCCAGGATATCAAGCAGGCCACCCAGATTGCCAGGGCCATGGTGACCCAGTACGGCATGTCTGAGAAGGTGGGAATGATCCAGTACGGCGGTGATGAGAACGAGGTATTCATCGGACGGGATCTGGCCCATACCAAATCCTACGGCAACGAGGTGGCTGACACCATTGACAGCGAGGTCAAGCGAATCATTGACGAGTGCTACCGGAAGGCAAAGGACATTATCAAACAGTATGACTACGTTCTCCATGCCTGCGCCGATCTGCTAATTGAGAAAGAGAAAATCAGCCAGTCTGAGTTTGAGGCGCTGTTTACACCGGCACAGTAGCATTCAGGTCCTGTTGTGGGGCCGGGAATGATGGAAAATAGCACCAGGAAGGGGAGGGAGGCTAAAAAGCCCCCTCCCTTGTCTATATTGCTCATAAATGACTTGGAAAATATTGCATCTTTGTGCACACTTTTTTCCCACCTATGCTATTATAATAGACGTAACCCCCCCAATACATTATATAGTTTTTGCTACACCCCATAAGAAACGAAATACCTTCTCCTGAGAAGCCTGGCTACCCCGCCAGGCTTTTCACTTTGTGAGAAAGCCATGGAAAAGGTGTAATGTTATCAAGATTTTTCTGGTATAATTTTTCTTGTATATTTGAGAAAATTCAGATACAATAAAGGAACAGGATTGTAAGTATGAGCAAATTAGGAAAAGGATATAAAACGTGGAAGATAATATAAAGGGACGTATCAACAGGGATGCCCTTTTTTCCTCTGAGACAGAGGATTACCGCATGCCAATGGAACCGGACGCAGATGACGATGTGCTGCTTCGCATGCGGACAGCGAAGGGCAATGTGGATCATGTATATTATGTGGAGGATAAAGCCGAGGTGGAGATGACCAAGGCCATGTCCGATGATTTATTTGATTATTATGAATACGAAATCACAGTAGGCACCGATCAGGTGCTTTATCACTTTAAAGTAGTATCTGAGCAGGATGTCTGTCTTTATAACCGTCTGGGTCCCACACAGGATGGCCAGCCGTGTTTTGATTTCAAAATTACCCCGGGATTTCACACGCCGGAATGGGCAAAGGGCGCGGTAATGTACCAGATTTTTGTGGACCGTTTCTGCAATGGAGATGAGAGCAATGATGTGGAATCGTATGAGTATGTCTACATCGGCCGTCCGGTACAGAAGGTCACGGAATGGGACCGGTACCCGGCTGCCATGGATGTGGGCTACTTTTACGGAGGGGATCTGCAGGGAATATGGGATAAGCTGGACTACATCAGGAAGCTGGGAGTGGAGGCCATATACCTGAATCCGGTATTTGTATCCCCCTCCAACCACAAGTACGACTGCCAGGATTACGAGCACATCGATCCCCATTTTACCAGAATTGAGAAGGACAGGGGCGGCCTGGTCAGGCCGGACGCCACGGATAACAGGGAGGCAGACCGCTATGTGCAGCGCAGTGCGGGCAAGGAGAATCTGGAAGCCAGCGATGCGTTCTTTGCCCAGTTTGTGGAGGAAGTCCATAAGCGGGGGATGCGGGTGATTCTGGACGGGGTGTTCAACCACTGCGGGTCCTTTAACAAGTGGCTGGACGCAGAGGGAATCTATGAGCATTCCGGCGACTATGAGGCAGGCGCCTATGAGAGCAAAAACAGTCCGTACCACAGCTTTTTCCAGTTCCATGACGACAGCGATGAGACATGGCCTTACAACAGGACGTACGACGGCTGGTGGGGGCACGATACCCTGCCCAAGTTAAATTATGAAAATTCTGAAAAACTGGTGGAATATATACTGAACGTGGCCAGGAAGTGGGTATCTCCGCCCTATTCCATTGATGGCTGGCGTCTGGATGTGGCTGCCGATTTAGGGCACACGGCAGAATACAACCACGAATTCTGGCGCAGATTCCGCCAGGCCGTAAAGGAGGCCAATCCGGAGGCGCTGATTCTGGCGGAGCACTACGGGGATCCGGCTTCCTGGCTGGAGGGAGACCAGTGGGATTCCATCATGAATTACGACGCGTTCATGGAACCGGTCACATGGTTTCTGACCGGTATGGAGAAGCACAGCGACAGTTATAACGGAGGCATATGGGGAGATGGCGAGGCTTTCTTTAGCGCCATGGGATACCATATGAGCCGTATGCAGACCAATACGGTGATGACGGCCATGAACCAGCTGTCAAACCATGACCATTCCCGTTTCCTCACCAGGACCAACCAGACCGTTGGCCGTATCCAGACAGCAGGACCGGAAAAGGCGGGGCAGAATATAAAGCCCTGTGTGTTCCGGGAGGCAGTGGTGATTCAGATGACGTGGCCGGGAGCCCCCACGCTTTACTATGGCGATGAGGCCGGAGTCTGCGGGTGGACGGATCCGGACAGCAGGCGCACCTACCCGTGGGGGAAAGAGGACTTGGAGCTCATAGAGTTCCACCGCTATATGACAGGCATCCACCGCAAGATACCGGCCTTCAGAAAGGGCGCGGTAAAGCCCCTTCTGGCTGGATACCAGAAGATTGCCTATGGGCGTATGTACGGCAAGTATCAGGCTGTGGTGGTCATATCCAACAGCCCGGACAGCCAGGCTATGGACATTCCGGTATGGCAGTTGGGCGTTACCGATGACATGGTGTTGGGCAGGCCCATTCTGACCACTGAGACAGGATACAATGCAGGTGTTATGCTCTACCGCGTAAAGGACGGGACACTGAAGCTGAACATGCCGCCTTACAGCGCAGCCGTGTTCGTTTCACAGCCCGATGAATTTTATCCGGTGGTGGATTCCCGGTTCGCGGACGACGCGGCGGCTGCCGGGGAGAAGCAGGCAGAAAGATGATATAGGACAGATGGATTTTGAATAGAAAAGTTGTATAGGAAAGAGCACCTTCCGGGGCGGAGATTTGTTCCGCGGGCCGGGAGGTGCTCTTTTTGTGCTCAGAAGATGGCTGATTACCAGAGATTTCCCTCTTCATTAAAGGGAAGCGCCTCGGGCTGGCTGATAATTTCTATCTGCGGATTCTTCAGGGCGTCTTTCATCATGCTTTCGGATATCCATATCTCGCCAATCTCCAGCGTATTGGGAATCCGTACCATACGGATATGGTCTAAATCCACTTCATTACATGTCTTGATACAGGCAGCCATGGCAAAATAGTCATTTTTAAGAATCATGGGAAGCCTTACACAGTCAAACACAGTGGAAGTTATGGCGTTGATGTAGCTGGCCTCCAGATTGGCCTTATGGACCAAACGCTGGGTGCAGGTATCTGCGCAGCCTGCTCCAATCATGATGCCGTGGCTTTTGTCCGACAGGTCCAGTACACATACCTTTTGTATGGTAAAATCACCGGAAGCATAAGGGGTGGCAAAACGGGAAGAGACATTGAGATCCTGGCCGTCGCCGCTGAAATTCTTTCCTATCTCATCTATTACCAATACCGCAATATCGTCAAAGAGAATCCGGGGCATCAGTGAGCGGGCCAATTCCAGCAGACCGGGCTCTTTTTCGGGAATTTCCCGGGGCGTGAGCGCCTTTAGCATATAAGTGCGGCTGTAGGCATTCTCCACGATTCCCAGGCCGAACAGGATGAGGCAGTTTGCCAGGATGACATTGGCAAACATGGGGACGAGACGTCCCATGTTCTTGAAGCCGGACTGATGGCACAGGCTGGCCCCGTACTGTTTGCCTAAGCCAATGGTCATCATTTTCATGAGACCGCTTTCGTAGGGACCTCTGAACGCGGTGTGGGGCTTGATCTTATTAATCACAATAATGCCGTCGGCTTCCCATGCGTTCTTGTCAATGTGAACGTCATGGCCTTCGGGGCTGACTCCAATCCGGACTGTCTCCATGCCGGACTTAATGGGGCAGCCAAGATAATCGGGTGTTATCCCAAAACCTTCCAACACCCCCAGCTGTCCCTGGGCGGTGGCGCCTCCGTGGCTTCCCATGGCAGGCACCACAAAGGGATTTGCCCCGTGTTCTCTGACAATATCCACCACTGCTTTGAGAATCAGCTTATGATTATGTATGCCCCGGCTTCCTGTGGTTATGGCTATGCTCATGCCTGGCTTAAGGGCTGCTGCTATCTCCGGGCGTGACAGTTCCCTGCGTATCTCCGGAACAGGGTCTGTGATTTCGTCCGGGTTGAATTTCTGCCGCACACGGGCCATTTTTGGTATTTTAACGTTGCCGATTACATTGTATAATGCAGAATCCATGTTTCGTTATCTCCTTTACCTGGTATGAAGGAGGGCACGGCGGTTACAGGGCTTTGACTGACCTGCGCACAACCAGCTCCGCGCTGACCGACAGGGTGATGCCGTTATGGTCTTCATTTGAGTTTAAGGAATCAATGATTAAATGACAGGCCCGCTGTCCCAGTAATCTGGCAGGCATGTCCATGGTGGTAAGAGGCGGGTTGATGAGTCCGGAATAAGGGATATTATCAAATGATATGATGGAGAGATCATCGGGTATCCCCAGTCCCTTTTCCTGCAGGCGCTGGATAATTCCATACGCAATCAGATCGTTGACCGCCATAATGGCGGTGTATTCTTTTCGTTTCCTTGCCTCCAGGAATTTGTCTGCCAGCTTATGGCCGGCTTCCATCTCATACAGTCCGGAATCTGCCTCGGATTCATACTGGACTGTCATCACATCATCCTCGGAAAATGAAAGGCCGTTATTTGCCAGGGCCAGTTTGTAACCGTCCAGGGTCATGATACGTGACTGGCGGTTAAACGGAGTACTTAAAAATGCAATTGACCGGTGCCCCTGTGAAATCAGGTACTCGGCGGCAGTGCGTCCGGCTCCCAGCATATCTGTCTTTGCGTTTATGACCTTGTCTGTGTCAGAGTAGTTAGACTCAAATATGCACACCTTTCCGCCTGTGGATACAAAATGCTCCACAGCCTGGGGAGAGTCGTCAATGGATGAAATCATCAACCCCTTCACCCTGTTTTTTATAAGATTGTTGATCAGATTTCGCTCGGTCTCCGGACTTCTCTGTGAGCTGAATACCAATGGAAAGTAGTTATTTGCCATAGCCTCTTTCTCAATCCCTATGATGAGCTGCGTGTAGAAGGGGTTTTGGAAAGAGGGGATGATAATGCCTATGGAGGGATTGGTATTTGTCTTCAGCATGCGTCCAAGCAGGTTGGGCTCGTACCCAAGAGTGTTTGCAGCATGCAGCACACGTTCCCTCTTGACAGCACTGACAGGGTAAGTGCTGCCGCTCAAAACACGGGAAACAGTAGAAACGGAAGTACCAGCAGCCTTTGCAACGTCGCCAATGGTAACATTATGGCTGGTATGATTCATACGATGTATCTCCTTTAAAATCAGAATATGAAAAAGCATATATATTTATGATAATACTTAAATGGTAGAAAAGCAATAGAAAAATAAGAAAATAATAGAAAATTAAAACAACAATAAACGGTGATACATGGAAAACTAACGTGAAAATGTCGTAAAATAAAGGTGAAAATAAAAATATTTATAGAAATATTGACAGAAAACGTTTTCTATAATATAATGAGCTTACAAAACAGAAAACGGATATGAGAAAGCAGAAAGCATACGTGCATCCCGGGATGACTGTGGTGCATGGTACCACCATAACTATATTCTTATTAAAAAGGAGGATGTGTAATATGAGGAAAAGAACCAAAAGGATGGCAGGTCTGGCATTGGCAGTGATGATGGCTGCGGGAAGTCTGGCGGCTTGCGGCGGGCAGAAGGAAACGCCTGCCACGGCAGCGCCTGCTGCGGCTGACACCAAGGAGACAAAAGCTGAGGAGAGCAAGGCCGCAGATACTGCCGGTGAGACGGCAGCAGGTGAAGCTCTGGAATTGTCCTGGTATGTGGGAGAGCCTGAAAGCCACGCGTGGAGCCAGATTTCCTATGATATTGCAAAGGAAATTGAAGAAAAGACAAATGGATCTCTTATCATCAAAGCTTATCCGGGGGCCACGTTAGGTACCCAGGCCGAGGCATTGGATATGCTGCGCACAGGCTCTCTGGCTTTTGAGGTCACGGGTCCAAGTATTCTGGCGTCCTTCTGCGACCAGGTACAGGTATACTCGCTGCCCTATGCGTTTGATAATGTGAAACAGGCCTATGACTACTTTGCCTCTGAAGGTTCGCAGAAGATGTACAATGAGACAGTTCTTAATGCCAGCGGCGTGCGCACACTGGATGTATGGTATTACGGGGACAGAAATCTGACGATCAAGGGCGTGGAACCCATGAAACCCGATGATTTGGCAGGCCTTTCCGTCCGGTGCATGGACACGCCTATTGCCAAGACCGTGGTGTCTGCCCTGGGCGGTAATCCTGTTCCCATTAATATGAGCGAATTATACCTCTCCCTGCAGACTGGCGTTGTGGTAGGAGAAGAAAACCCTGTTCCCACGATCATTGCCCAGAAGTTCTACGAAGTACAGGACGCCGTTGTGCTGACAAAGCATTCTGTCCATCTCGGCACAGTGGAGGTTTCGGAGCAGATTTGGCAGAGCCTCACAGAAGAACAGCGTCAGGTCATTACGGATGTACTTGCCAAGTACCGTCCTGTGATTGAGGAGAGAATCAATAAGGAGACAGAAGAGGGACTGGAATTCCTGAAAGAACAGGGGATGAAGGTCATTGAGCCAGATATCGAGGCATTTAAGGCCAATGCAGCCAAGGTGGTGGATGAGAATTTCGGAAGTGATCCTGCTTGGGCCGCAGCCATTAAGGACTTAAATGATTTTAAGGCCAACTGGAAGGAATAATGAAACCTGCTGACAGAGTGAAACAACGGAGGTAAGCATGAAGAAGCTATTGAAGGTATTTAACTCCCTGGAGGAGATCATAGCGGGCTCTTTATTTGGCGTCATGTGCATTACAATCCTGTGCCAGATGTTCTCCCGTATCTTCCTGAAGAAAGCACTGCTGTTTTCGGAAGAAATATCCCGCTTTTGTTATATATGGGTTGTATTTCTGTGTATTTCCCTGGGAGAAAAGAAATTTGAGCATTTTAATGTTGAGGTATTTCTTTCATTTGTAAAGGGAGTACCAAACCAGCTCCTCCGGGCACTTACAAGCTTGTTCTGCTTTGGAATTCACCTTTACCTGCTGTACTGGTCCGTTCAATTTTTCGACTTTCAGAAAGTGGTAAAATCAGCTGCCATGGAAATTCCCATGGCAGTGGTGGCGGCAGGGATGGTCCTGGGCTTTTTCCTGGGATCCATCCGCTGTCTGGTAAATGCGGTAAACAGTGTCCGGAAGATTGGGGATATGAAAGGAAAGGAGGAGTAGGAGCATATGGAGCCCATTAAAGTATTTTTTCTGGTGTTTTTGATTCTGATGGTCATGAGAGCGCCCATGTACCTGTGCCTTTTGGGGTCTTCCCTGCTCTACATTTATCTGACGCCTCAGCTGTCCATGATGACGGCCATGAATAAGATGATGAATGCGCCCAATTCCTTTACCCTTCTGGCTGTTCCATTTTTTATCTTTGCCGGACAGGTTATGAACAACGGTGGTGTCACGGACCGTATATTCGGTTTTGCTAAAAAGATGATTGGCCATTGGAGCGGCGGGCTTGCGTATGTGAACGTGCTGTCCAGTTTGATATTCTCCGGTATCAGCGGTTCTGCCCTGGCAGATGTGGGCGGATTGGGAATGATTGAAATTAAAGCCATGCGGGATGAGAATTACGATGATGACCTGACCCTCGGCGTTACAGGCGCCTCCAGTACAGTGGGTCCGATTATACCGCCCAGTATTCCGTTCGTCATATATGGAGCAATGGCAAATGTGTCCATCGGGGCCCTTTTTATGGCAGGTCTCGGTCCGGGGGTGGTCCTGTGCATCGTTTTGTGCATCTACATATATATCATTGCAAAAAAGAGGAAATATTCCAGACACGCAAAGGCAACCGGACGTGAAAAATGGAAGGCTTTTCTGGACGCCCTGCCAGCTCTGATGTTCCCTGCCATCATGCTGGGAGGAATATGGACAGGATGGTTTACTCCCACTGAATCCGCCATGTTCAGCGTACTGTACGGCACAATCGTATCCTGTTTCGTGTACAGGGAAATGGATATACGGAAGCTTCCGTCCCTGGCAGTGGCCACTGTCCGCCAGGTGGGACCATCCATTGCCGTGGTGGTGGGCGCATCTCTCTTTGCCTGGGTCATGACTTACGAGCAGATAGACAAGGTGGTGGTGGAGCTGATTCTTTCGGTTACATCCAACCGTTATGTAATCCTGCTGATGATTAATATTATCCTGTTGATTCTGGGTATGTTTATTGAGGTGGTCGCGGCAATCATGATTATGCTGCCGATTCTTACGCCTTTGATGGTGATTGCGAATATCAGTCCTATCCATATGGGCGTGATTCTGGTGCTGAACATGATGATTGGACTGCTGACTCCGCCTGTGGGAATGTCCCTGTATATGCTGTCATCGGCATCCAAACGTTCCTTTGGAGATGTGGTGAAGATGGTATCTCCGTGGCTTATACCGCTGTTCATTGCCCTGGCCATGGTGACATACATCGAGCCGATTACCATGTTCCTGCCCGGACTGTTTGGCTATGTGTAATATAACAAGCATTATAATAAAGAATATTTAATATGGAGGGAAAGAAATGAAAGCAAAAGTTGGCGTTGTTGGAGCCGGAACCTATGGGAGTGTTCTTATTAACGCATACTATGGCGCGCACAGGAGAGGAGAAATTGAATTTGCTGCGATTGCAGATATCAATCCTGATACGCTCAAATCCATGGATGATAAGTATGAAATCAAAGGATACACGGACTACAGGGAGATGTTTGACAAAGAGGGACTGGATGCAGTGGCAGTGGTCACGCCGGATTATCTTCATGAGGAGGTGGTTCTAGAGGCGGCGAAAAGGAAGATTCATATTCTGGCCCAGAAACCGCTGTCCACGGACATTGAACAGGGAAAGCGGATGATACAGGCGGCAAAGGAAAATAATGTTATGCTGTATGTGGATTTTCACAAGCGCTTTGACCCGGCCCATATCCAGCTGAGAAATGCCATTAAGGAAGGAAAATTGGGAGAGATAGAATACGGCTATGTCTGCATGGAGGACAAAATCCTGGTTCCCTCAGTCTGGTTTAAGAACTGGGCGCAGAACAGCTCCCCGGCCTGGTTTATCGGCATCCATTTCTTCGACCTGATATACTGGCTTCTGGGCGAGAAACCGGTGCGTGTATATGCCTCCGGAATCAAGAAAAAACTTACCTCCATGGGTATTGATACATATGATTCCCTTCAGTCTAAGTTTGAGTTTGCAAGCGGGGCCAGCATTACGGTAGATGCATCCTGGATCCTTCCAAACAGCTTTTCATCCATCGTAAACCAGCAGATCCGTCTGGTGGGTACGGAAGGCTTCCAGGAAGTGGACAGCCAGGACAGGGGCGTGGTGGCTGCGTATAACGCAGACAGCTACAGCCACGTGGTGAACCCCTATAGAAATATGATGATAGACGACCCGGTTGCGGGCCCGGTACCTTCCGGGTATTGCATTGAGTCCATGCTGTTTTTCCTTCAGCTGGTCAACCAGATGAAGGACGGGACTGCCCTCGAAGAACTGGAAGGACTGTATCCCACAGGAGAAGAGGCAATCGTGTCTACCATTATGTGCCAGTATGCGCATATGAGCGCTGAGACAGGCAAAATATTGGATATTGAATACTGATATTTCTAATAAAAAGTATGGATTAAAGGAGATGGGTTGATTATGAATATTAATATTTCCAGAACATCAGGTGAGATGGCCCAGAGAGCGGCAGAATGCGCTGCCCAGGCAATTAACCGTACCATTGCGCAGAACGGGGAGGCCAGGATCCTCCTATCCACAGGAAAGTCCCAGATAGAGGCAATCAGGTGCCTGACCCAGATGGAGGTGGAGTGGGATAAGGTTGTGATGTTCCATTTGGATAAATACATCAATCTTGCGGAAACACACAAGGCCAGCTTCCGCAAATATCTGAAGGAACGCTTCATACAGGTTGTGAATCCAAAAAAGGCATACCTTGTCAATGGAGAGGGCAATGCAGAGGAAAATATTGCCGTACTGACAGAGGAACTGAGAAAGGCCCCCATTGATGTCGCTTTAGTGGGAATCGGAGAAAATGCACATATTGCATTTAATGATCCGCCTGCGGATTTTGAGACAGATAAAGCCTACATTATTGTTAACCTGGACCAGACGTGTAAGCAGCAGCAGGTCAATGAGGGATGGTTTGGGTCTCTGGATGAGGTACCGGCCCAGGCCATATCCATGACCGTGCCTCAGATACTGAAGAGCCGCACCATCATCACCATTGTACCCGGTATCCGCAAGAGTGATGCGATTCAGAAGGCATTGTCGGCAGAGACCGTGTCAAACCTGGTGCCGGCTACGATTCTGAAAACACATCCTGACTGGAATCTGTTCCTGGATGGTGATTCGGCTTCCAAGGTGATTCCCCAGGTATAGAGAAATAGGAGAAGGCCATGAAGACTGCGATTATCAATGGAAGATTAATAACGCCTCACAGGATGATGGACCAGGCCGGCCTTGTCATGGAAGACGGGGTGATAACGGAAATTGTCAGAGGAAGAAGGCCGGAGGCGGACTGTTACATTGACGCTAAGGGAGCATATGTCAGTCCCGGATTCATAGATATCCATACCCATGGCGGCGGCGGACATGATTTTATGGACGGTACTTCAGAGGCAATCGTAAAGGCGTGCCATGCCCACCTGGCCCACGGAACCACTTCAATCTGCCCGACTACCCTGACTTGTACGGACGAGGAGCTGCTGACCTTTTTTAAATGCTACCGTGAGGCTAAGAAACAGATGGAGAATGGGCCGGAGCTTTTGGGCATCCATCTGGAGGGACCCTATTTCTCTCTGGAGCAAAGGGGGGGGGGGGGGCCCAGGACCCCCAATATATAAAGGTACCCGCAAAGGCCGAGTATAAGAAGGGGTTGGTGGGTTCGGGGGATTAACTCCGCATGTCGGCGCCCCCGGTGGGTGA
>JAJQEA010000430.1:0-960 GCA_021201905.1 Clostridia bacterium | reverse complement strand
CCCTGGCGACTGGGCCGGCGCTTTTGGGCAACCATCAGGCGGCCCCCTCTTTCTCACTGGCCCAAACGGGGGGGGGGCACAGGACCCCCAATATATAAAGGTACCCGCAAAGGACGACTATAAGAAGCTGTTGGATGCTTCGGAGGATATCATCCGCATGTCGGCAGCCCCGGAGCTGGAAGGCGCCATGGAGCTGGCGGATGAGCTGAAGGCCAGGGGGATTCTGGCCTCAATCGGTCATTCAGATGCCACCTATGACCATGTCATAGAGGCGTGGGAGCGGGGATATACCCATGTAACCCATTTGTATTCCGGCATGTCCACTATCCGCAGAATCAACGCGTACCGCCATCTGGGAGTAATAGAAAGCGCCTACCTGATAGATGGGATGACCGTGGAAATCATAGCGGACGGCAAACATCTGCCGCCGGAGCTGCTGAGATTGATTGTAAAGATGAAACCCATTGAGGATATCTGCCTTGTTACGGATTCCATGAGAGGGGCAGGCATGGATGATGGGGAGCATGTACTGCTGGGAAGTCTGGCGCACGGACAGGAATGCATTATTGACGATGGGGTGGCGGTCCTGCCGGACCGGAGCGCCTTTGCGGGAAGCGTCTGCACCGCGGACCGGTGTGTGCGCACCATGTACCACCAGGCAGGGGTGCGGCTGGAGGATGCGGTGCGTATGATGACTTACAATCCGGCAAAGATTCTGGGTATCCAGAACAGGAAGGGGAGTCTTTCTGCGGGAATGGATGGGGATGTGGTCATATTCGACGATGATATCAGGATTCAGAGCGTATTGGTTAAGGGAAAAAAGGTCGTTGGATAAGGCTTGTGAAATGAAAAAGGCCCTGGAAATAAATTCCAGGGCCTTTTAATCATGCGGGTGGCCGGACTTAAACCGGCACGGTATCGCTACCGAGGGATTTTAAGTCCCTTGTGTCTGCCTATTCC
>JAJQEA010000131.1 GCA_021201905.1 Clostridia bacterium | reverse complement strand
GTTAAAAGCAGCTACAGCAGGGATATGGTCATCCTGGACAGACGGAGATACGTGCCTGTAATAGGAGGAAAGTAGTAATCATCTGCCTCCTCTATGATATCAAAGACAGAGGAGGGAAGTATCATGGCAGAAGGGGAATTGTCTACCAGGATAATGATGTTTCCTTTTAATATAGAGGCGGCAGCGGTATCGGGCCGTTCTGAAAACTTGAATTTGGGGAATGGATTGAACCATTTATAGGGAAAGAGACACTCTGCCAGGCTTTCCTGATTCATGGTCAGCGCATCTACCTTCAGATTCTGAATCCGTTTCTTGATCTTATCCAGAAGCTGCATATCCACCCGGTTTTCCATATAACATATGGCAATGTCAGTGTGGGAGCTCTCTCCTGCGGATGTGATTTCCATGGTAAGCCTGGGGTCCCTGATTCTCCGGCGGATCAGGGCGGTATTAAAAATCAGGGTCTCCACAAAGCCATCCCTGGATCCGCGCATGACCTTATCCTTTTCCGGTTCGCTGACCCCACGGGCTGGATAGGTGCGGCAGTCAATCGTAATACATTTATCATACCCGTCAATAAAGAGGCAGGACACACCGGACAACAGCTGGACAGTCATATCCTGGTCATTGGAAAGCAGTCCAATCTCGCCGTAAGGAACATACTGTTTGGAGAAGCCGTGGGCGTCCTTTGGCATATTCTCCGGCTTGATGGTGGAGAATACCTGCAGAATTTTTAACAGGGAATCATCCTTTGTAAACCCATCTATGAAATAAAGACATGCTTCCCGGCCGCCGATATGGACTACGCGGTATACCACGTCAAAATTTGTCTGCACATTCAGCTTCTTGTGAAGGTAAGTAATGTTGTCCTTTAAATTTTGGGAAAATTCCATGGTTTCTTCCTTTCTGTGTGACTTCAGATAAAAATTATGGCTTAAGTTAGTATGTACCGATGAAAGATAAATATACAGGAGACATTTGTCTTTAGACTGCGGACAGATGGAAGAATTTTATATAAAAACTTGTTTATAGGGGAAAGGAATTCACTAATATGCACAAAAATGATTGACAAATCATGGGAGCGGTGGTATAGTGTCCATGTAAGAAGCACAAAGGAGTGCCTTACAGGTTTTTGTTTGGTATGGGGATGCCAGATAAACTAATAGTGTGACGGTTTTTGATCGTGACTGAGAGCTGCCTTCTGTGGGGGAAGGGCGGCTCTCATTTTTTGTCCGGATGTTTCCGGCGCTTTGTTCGGGAAAAAGGCAGGCATAATCAGACTGATTTTTTCCACAGCCCATGAAGATTGCAGTAAGCGTAAGCCGCAGCGGGAGCGTCCCCTTCCTCCAGGGTAAAGGAAGCCACGGGCTCGCAATCAGGGGTCAGGGGAACGCGCATGATACAGCCGGCTTTTGTCACAAGACACACCCATCCGATGCTGTGCTCCTGGCCCATAGGATGGAAAAAGCTTCCAACCTTCACTGTCACATGGAGTCCGTCCTGCTCCACGACCGGAAGATGTTTTTCCGCTGCGCCCTCAGTGGTTGTGTGCTCCAGGATTTCAAAGGGTTTGCAGGAATCAGGGAGAGCTGCATTGGGAGCCGGTGAAAGGGCCTCCAACACTATGTTGTGGTTTTTGTCAGTCAGGAATACCGGTTCATTCTTCATGAAAATCCTCCGTTCTCAATGATCAGCAGGCCGGCCATATGGAATCAGGCCTGCGATTTTTCTCAGTTTCCATATTATTTTCCCGAAAATGGCGCACTCTATTCATAAAGCAATCCAACAGACCTGGCAGGAACAATAACTTACTATTGACATATTTCCTACAGGAATAGTATGATATACTCATGACAGGATAAAATTTAAGATAAAGGACGTGAACATACATGCTTGTATCGACAAAAGGCCGTTACGCCCTCCGCACTATGGTGGATTTAGCCATTCACGGAGACGGAGAGCCTGTTAAAATAAAGGACATAGCCAACCGTCAGGGAATATCCGGCAAATATCTGGAGCAGATTATCTCCATCTTATCCAGGGCCGGCTTTGTGCGCAGCATCAGGGGAAATCAGGGAGGATATTACCTGGCCAGACCGTCTTCGGACTATACAGTGGGTTCTATTCTGAGAATCACAGAGGGAAGCCTGGCCCCGGTGGACTGCTTAAGCGGGGATGAGAACCCCTGTGCCAGACAGATGGAATGTGTGACCCTGCGCCTGTGGCGTGAGCTGGATGAGGCCATCAGCGGAGTGGTGGATCAATATACGCTGGAGGATTTGGTCCAGTGGCAGAAAAGCATGAAGGATAATTATGTGATATGATAATTAAATGAAACAGGAGCAAAATTTCCTATGGTACAGATTCTGAGAATTTCAGCTTTTATCAATCAGTGGAAGAAAGACAGGAGGGTAAGAACCGGCATTACGGTGGCTGCGGTGTTTGTATTCGCCCTTATCCAGTCCTATGCGCTGCAGGTTTTTGTGCGGCCGGCCGGTATCATATCCGGCGGATTTACTGGCATGGCCATGCTTGTGGAACGGCTGGGGGAATTGAAGGGACTCAATATCCCCATGCAGGTCACCATGCTTTTGCTGAATATTCCGGTGGCGATTCTATGTTGTAAGGGAATCAGCATCCGCTTTACCATATTTTCCCTGGTCCAGGTATTTTTAAGCAGTATTTTCCTGCAGATATTTCACTTCAGCCCCATCTTTACAGATGAAGTGCTGAATGTTATTTTTGGCGGCGTTATTTTTGGAAGTGCAATCGTCATTGCCCTCCGGGGAAATGCCTCCACCGGGGGCACGGACTTTATAGCCCTCTTTGTATCCAACCGCACAGGGCTTTCCATCTGGTCCTATGTGTTTTTTGGAAATGCTGTCATGTACTGTTTTTACGGCGCTATTTTTGGCTGGAAACATGCAGGATATTCCATTATTTTCCAGTTCATCTCCACACGCATGATTTCCGCCTTCCATCACCGCTATGAGCTGGTAACCCTTCAGGCAACCACCATAAAGGGACAGGAGGTGGTGGATGCCTATATCAGCCATTTCCGCCATGGAATGTCCTGCGTGGAAGCCATGGGAGGGTATAGCAAAAAGAAAATGTACCTGTTAAATACAGTCATATCAGCCTATGAGGTAAACAACGCCATCCACATCATGCAGGAAGCAGATGAGCATATCATCATCAATGTGCTGAGGACACAGCAGTTTGTAGGCAGGTTTTACCGGGCGCCCCTGGAATAGGACCGGGGAGGAACAATTATTTAAAGAGAGCAGAGGGATATCCGCGGCTATGCAGGAGTGTGTTTAAAAAATCATTCCAGCCCGCAGATATCCCTTATGATTTCGCCGGCAATCACAAGCCCTGCCACAGGCGGCACAAAAGAAATGCTTCCGGGAGTGGCGCGGCGGCAACCGGTATCCTCCGCCGTCTGTCCGGGCGTAAGAGGCTGCTCCGGTGACCAGCAGACCTTAAACCCGGAGATGTTCCTGGCTTTTAATTCCTTGCGCATCACCTTGCAGAGAGGACACACAGAGGTCTGGGAGATATCGGATATCCGGAAGAGTTCCGGGTGAAGCTTGTTGCCGGTGCCCATGGAAGCAATCACAGGAATACCGTGGGAGGCGGCAAAGCCTGCCAGGGCCAGCTTTGCGGTCACTGTATCGATGGCATCCAGGATATAATCCACAGAGCCGCCCTGTCCCATCTGGTGCTTCATATCATCAAAAAGACGTTCTATATTATCGAGCAGTACGAATTCCTCAAAGGTAATCACCTGTGTGCCGGGACAGATGTCGGCAATTTTTTCCTTCATGACCCGGGTCTTAAACTGTCCGATGGTACTGTGGAGGGCAATGCTCTGCCGGTTAATATTTGTAAGGGATACCCTGTCATTGTCCACCAG
>JAJQEA010000302.1:798-3934 GCA_021201905.1 Clostridia bacterium | reverse complement strand
GGAAAGGATAGGAGATAATACTCCTGAAACATTTTATGAAAAGTTAAAAGAAAAAATTGCTAAAAAGGAGGCCGAGAAAAATAATATAAAAATTAGAAAAGAGGCGGTAGATGCTTTCTATGCTCAGATAACTGTAGAATCAGAACAAGTACAGATACAATTGGGGCAAATAAATGATACATGGAAGAAAATTTTAAAAAGAATAGTAGTAAATCCACTAATAACATCAGCTCCCCTTTTAAATAATAAAACTTCACGAAACCAACAAATAGCATCTACGCTGGCAGAAATCAATGGAGAAAAATTTGATATTTCTAATATAGCGAGTGAAGGCCAGATAGCTGATTTACAGTTGTCGTTTATTTTGGCTATGGCAAATAAATATAGCTGGACACCTTGGAAGGCTCTCTTATTAGATGATCCAATGCAGCATCATGATTTAGTACATGCATCCTCGGCATTTGATGTGCTGAGAGATTATATTGTAGAGTTGAATTATCAGATTATGTTAAGTACGCATGATCCATTACAAGCAGACTTTTTTTGTGAGAAAGTTAAAAAATGATGGAATCACTTCAAAAGTGTACCAGCTTATTCCGGGTAAGGGAGGGATAACTGCGGAAAGAATTAGCTAAATATCAAAGCATTAGCGCAATTATATTGCCAATAATAAAATATCTATTTCATCCAATCACCAGAGGTTGGAGTTGTGATGTAGATGATATCCCCTGGTTTTGGCAGCAGACCAGGGGATGTTCTTTTTTCTGGAAGTTGTTTTGCCCGTGTCTGCTGGAGCGGCTTGGTACAATTTACCTGAATCGGAAGTTATAGCAGCGTTTATTTATATGTTACGAGGAAGTAATGATATGGAAAAGAAAATTGTGTTTAAGTATCACCCCAACGTGTATGATAACGATATTATTGAACATGAAAACGGCGTCTGTCAGTGTTGTGGAAAAGAAGTGAATGAATACTGTAGTACTATGTATTGTATAGATGATGTTCATTGTATCTGCCTGGAGTGCATCTCAGACGGGAAAGCGGCAGAAAAATTCAAGGGTGGTTTTATTCAGGATGCGGAAAGCGACTTGGTTTCCGACCCTAAAAAAACAGAGGAATTGTTTAAGCGGACTCCGGGATATGCAAGCTGGCAGGGTGAATACTGGCTGGCTTGTTGTAATGATTATTGTGCATTTATCGGTGATGTTGGAACAGAAGAGTTAGAGCGGATGGGCATTGCGGATGAGGTTTTTGCCGAATACGATGCCCGTGATGAGTTTGACAATGCACGGGAGTATTTGGAAAAGAGCGGTAGCTTGGCCGGATATCTATTTCGGTGTCTGCACTGTGGAAAATATCATTTGTGGATAGATGCTGACTGAAAATCAAAACCTTTACGGGGAAAATTAACAGAGGGATGCTTCTGGTTTATTTGTGCGGCTAAGTCTATAAGAGCTTAATGTCAATGCTTTTGAATAAGTGACCGGGGAAAAGACCAGTGCAGAGGAGCGCCGGTCAGCTTTTGGCAGTATGATAGAGGCGGCAATGAAGGCAGCAGAAATACTGGGGAAGTGGTAGGCGGCAATGAAATGGCCTTATGAATGTCAGAAATGCGGAGAATTAGGCGGATATCAAAATAGATAACATAAAAACGGGAAATTATCTTATTATAGATTCTTTCCCGTTTTTTGCGTACTACGAACTCTTCTTTCGCTTAAATGCCCGGCTCCACCAATTTGCATTCCTGGAGTTTATGGGCCTGGAGGCGTATTGGATTAAATTGAAAATTGGCCATTCCTACTCCGGAAAATGGACTTTAAACATAAATAAATTCAGAATAATGTAAGTTTGAAATGCTTTTTGAAATGGTTTTCCTGTATAATGGTTATAATTGGAAAAATAAACGCTAAAAGGCGGTACCATAGATGAGTGAGATAAACAAAAATAACCTGGCGGTCAGGAATACATTATATGCCCGGACGCTGGGAACACTGGAGATACTTTATAATGGTGTGCCGTGGGAGCTGCCGATGTCGGTTAAGGGAAAGGTGATGCAGCTTTTCCTGCTCCTGATATGGGCTGGAGAAAATGGAATCAGCCGTGTAAAGCTTCAGGATTTTCTTTATGACAGAAGAAGTACGGATGCTGCAAACGCGCTTAGAATTACAACAACACGTCTGAGAAAAATACTTTCCCAGTCTGTTCTGCCTTTGGGAGAATATGTGGTGGTCGAAAAAATACATATTATTTGAAAATGGGGAGAATGGGGGGAGAACTTGAACTCCAGATGGACGCCGCTCTCATGGAAGATTATTATAACCGGGCTATGGAAACCGAAGATGAAGCTGCACGTCAGCTGCTTCTGGAACAGGCCTGCCGTCTTTACGGCGGAGAATTCCTTCCTGTTCTGTCCGGCGAGGTGTGGACGGAATCTCTTCGGAGCCATTACCAGGATATTTATTTCAAAGGCGTGAGGGAAGCCTGCCGCCTGATGAAGAACCATCGGGACCATCAAAAGATTGTGAGGCTGTGCGATGCTGCAACTGCGGCCTATCCCCTGGCGGAGTGGGCGGAGCAAAAGATCGGAGCTTTATTGGCGTTAAAGCGGTATGGGGATGCGTTAAAGACATATGATTATGTAACACAAAAGCTGCTTGACGAGACCGGCAGCATTCCCTCGGATTACGTGCTGGCGTATTTCAAACAGATTGGCAGCCAGATAGAGCATGTGAATGGCGGTCTGAAAGAGATCAGGGGGAATCTTGAGGAAAGGGAGTGGTCGGCCGGATCGTATTATTGTACCTATCCGGGATTTGTTGACTGCTTCCGTATGGTTATCCGGTCAGTGGAGCGGGGAAAACGCAGAGGATTTCTGATTGTATGCACGGTCCGGGACGGAAAAGATTGTCCGGTAGAGGATGGCGGGAAGCTTCAGGAGTATGAGGACGCTCTATGTGAAGTGGTCCACAGTACCCTTCGCAGAGGAGATGTTTTTACAAAGTATGGACCGGATCAGATTCTGATTCTGGCAAACGAACTGCGGGAAGATAAATGCCGCATTGTTGAAAACCGTATTGTATCCGGGATGCGCAGAAGGTATGGGCAAAAGGTGAGTCTGCATATAGAAAACGTGAAT
>JAJQEA010000302.1:0-788 GCA_021201905.1 Clostridia bacterium | reverse complement strand
ATTGGTGTCCGGGGACAGAAAAAGGAAAAGAAGATAACAGGCGTGAAAAAACTGTAAGGAGAAGGCCATGACCGCGCAGAAGCGGCGGGAGTCCTTTGAGGATATGATGTCGGTGGCTTTGGAAACAGCGTGGAATACATTGGCATAAGCACCGTGCGTGTCTGTGTAAAATGGACAGGCAGATTTTCGCACCGGCGACCATTCTGTGCGTATGGAAATAGCTAGGGAATCTTGAAAAAGGTTCCCTTTTGGTTACATTTCAGTCACATATTGGAAAAAGCTGAAAATAGACACGAAATGGTGTTTCTTTGAAATGCTTTTTGAAATACCCTCTCCTATATTATATTACCATGAGTTGAGTAAAAGGTTGTATTTGTAAATATCAGGAGGTACTGGTTATGATAAAGAAAAATGTTATGAAAAAGCATTCACGCCATGCGGCGCCGCTGACAGCCATCGTGCTTGCTTTTTCTAATGTCGGCACATGTTTGAATGTGTCTCTGGCTCAGGAGATTA
Source organism: Clostridia bacterium (assembly GCA_021201905.1). Classification (GTDB taxonomy): domain Bacteria; phylum Bacillota; class Clostridia; order Lachnospirales; family Lachnospiraceae; genus Enterocloster. The sequence continues at coordinate 272 of JAJQEA010000302.1, read as the reverse complement.
CCAGTGAAGGCGGAAGCGACAGCACGGGAGGAAGCGGTAGCTCTGGTGAAAGCAACAGTTCCGGCCGAAGCGAGAGCACAGGAGGAAGCAGTAGTTCCGGTGGAAGCGACAGTTCCAGTGGAAGCGACAGATCCGGTGGAAGTGACAGGTCCAGTGGAAGCGACAGTTCCGGCGGAAGCGACAGCACAGGTGGAAGCGATAGCTCAAGTGGTAATGAGAGCGGAGAAGGAACCGGAAGCGAGGGAGAAGGAACCGGAAGCGAGGGAGAAGGA
>JAJQEA010000273.1 GCA_021201905.1 Clostridia bacterium | reverse complement strand
CATTTACCCAGGGACCAAGACTGGAGACCATCCAGAAGGCAGCGGACAAATTCATGGAAGAGAACCCGGATGTGAAAATCAATATTGAGACGTTCTCATGGAATGACTTTTACACCAAGTGGACCACCGGACTTGCATCCGGCAATGTACCTGATATGAGCACCGCCCTTCCGGCCCAGGTTGCGGAGATGATTAACGCAGACGCCCTGCTTCCCATCAATGACCTGATTGACGATATCGGCCGCGACAAATTTGCGGAGGCAACCATTTCCGAAGGTACAATGGACGGCAATAACTATTCTGTTCCTCTTTACAGACACGCCCATGTGATGTGGATCAGGAAAGACCTGCTGGAGAAAAACGGTCTGGAAGTTCCCAAGACCTGGGATGAGCTTTACGACACAGCCAAGGCCCTTACAAAGGATGGCGTCTACGGATTGTCTTTCCCATGCGGAACCAATGACTTCCAGGCAACCTTTTTCCTGGATTTCTATGTGAGAAGCGGTGGCGGCAGCCTGCTGACCGATGACCTGAAAGCCAACCTGACCAGCGATCTGGCCATTGACGGCATCAATTACTGGCTGAAGGTGTACAATGACTGCTCGCCTAAGGATTCCATTAACTTTGATGTACTGGACCAGGCTACCCTGTATTACCAGGGCAAGACCGCATTTGATTTTAACTCCGGCTTCCAGATTTCAGGTGTTGCAGCCAACTCACCGGATCTGCTCCAGTATGTGGACTGCTACCCGATTCCAAAGATCCATGCGGACGACCCGGACGAGGGAATCATGACCACCAACACGCCTATGGTCGTGTGGAAAGCTTCCAAGCATCCCGAAATCTGCAAGGCATTTATGAAAACCCTTTATGACGAGGATACATATGTTGAATTCCTGCACGCAACTCCGGTTGGCATGCTTCCCGCCATCAAGGGAATCGCTGACACGGACGCCTACAGGGATGACGATACCATCAGGCAGTTTACACACGCAGAGGAAGTGCTGACCACGGCAGCCGATATCGGCACAGCCTTCGGTTATGAGCACGGTCCCAATGTCCAGGCCGGAATCATGCAGAACAACCATGTGATTGAGGATATGTTCCAGGATATCATTACCAATGGGACAGATGTAAAGACTGCTGCCAAAACAGCAGAAGATAAACTGAACGCACTGTTTGAGACAGCTGAATAGGCCGTCCCGGAGCGTGTCTGAAAAGGCGGAATGCATTTTGAGACACGCTCTAATACTGAGAAGGAGGAGGAAATCTTGGGGAAGAAAAGTTATACAAGGTGGCTGTTTGTACTTCCTGCAATCGTCATTGTAATTGCATTGTTCATATATCCCATCTGTTCCAGCATCGTATACAGCTTTACAAACAAGAACCTGATCAAGCCGGCCTATAAATTCATTGGCTTTAAGAATTATGCCGAGGTGTTAAAGGACAGCGGTTTCTGGCTTTCATTTTTCAACTCTCTGAAATGGACGGTCCTGTCCCTGGTGGGACAGATAGGGGTGGGATTTACCGCTGCCCTGGCCCTGAAGCGGATTAAGGTGTGCAAGGGCGTTTACAAGACCCTTCTCATCATTCCCTGGGCATTTCCATCCATTGTCATTGCATTTTCCTGGAAGTGGATTCTCAACGGAGTATACGGCTTCCTGCCAAACATCCTGGTGAAGCTGGGTATCTGTGAGGCGGCTCCGCAGTTTCTGACCAGCGGTACGCTGGCCTTTGTAAGCCTGGTGCTGATTAACATATGGTTCGGAGCGCCCATGATTATGGTAAATGTGCTCTCAGCTCTGGAAACGGTTCCCAAGGACCAGTACGAGGCTGCCCAGATTGACGGGGCCAGGCCGTGGCAGTCCTTCTACTATGTCACAGTGCCCCATATCAAGATGGTGGTGGGACTGCTGGTGGTTTTAAGGACCGTGTGGATTTTTAACAATTTTGACCTGATTTACCTGATTACAGGCGGCGGGCCGGCAGGCACCACCCAGACCATACCACTCTATGCCTACAATATGGGATGGAGCACCAAGCTTATCGGACGCTCATCGGCAGTCACCGTTCTGCTGTTTATATTCCTGATGATTATTTGCGGTATCTACTTTGCGGTCATCAACAAGTGGGAAAAGGAGGACAGTAAATGAAAAAGTTTAAAGCAGGAAATGTTATCAGCCATATATACCTGATTATTCTGACCCTTATCTCCATTTTCCCGCTGGTATGGATTATCATATCCTCCCTGAAGGGCAAGGGGGAACTGACAGGTAATCCCACGGCCTTCTGGCCTAAGACATGGACCTTTGACTATTATGCCCATGTTATCAATGACCTTAAGTTTTTTGTGAACATCAGAAACAGTGTCATCATTTCTCTGGTGACCACCCTGATTGCCATTACGGTGGCTGCGCTGGCGGCCTATGGAATCGTCAGGTTCTTTAAGCGGCTGGGATCGGCCATGTCCAAGGTGCTGGTGACCACTTACATATTTCCGCCCATCCTTCTGGCCATTCCCTACTCCGTTGTCATGGGTAAGCTGGGGCTTATCAACACAAGGATTGGCCTGGTTATCGTGTACCTGTCCTTCTCCGTGCCCTATGCGGTGTGGCTCCTGACCGGATTTTTCAGGACCGTACCCCTGGAAATCGAGGAGGCAGCCAGAATCGACGGTGCCAATAAGATGCAGACCTTTGTCCAGGTAGTGCTCCCGCTGGTGGCGCCCGGCGTGGTGGCCACGGCCATTTACACCTTCATCAATACCTGGAATGAGTTTTTATATGCGTTGATTTTGATGAATAATACCAGCAAGATGACGGTTGCGGTTGCCCTGCGCTCCCTGGACGGAGCTGAGATACTGGACTGGGGCGATATGATGGCGGCGTCTGCCCTGGTGGTGCTCCCCTCTGTGATTTTCTTCTGTCTCATACAGAATAAGATTGCGGGCGGCATGTCGGATGGCGCTGTGAAATCCTGATGAATTTAACGGAAAGGTAAAGGGTGTTATATTTTATGGAAGCTTTAACAGGAAACATTGGATACGGCGTGGTGGGCTCCGGCTATTTTGGGGCGGAGCTGGCACGTATTATGAATACAAAACAGGGGGCGCAGATACGCGCCGTCTATGACCCTGAAAATGGAAGCACCGTGGCCGCAGAGCTGGGCTGCGATGCAGAGGACAGCCTGGAATCGCTGGTATCCAGGAAGGATATACAGGCCGTGATTGTAGCCACCCCCAACTATCTGCACAAGGAACCCGTGCTGGCCGCCGCAGGGCATGGCCTTCATGTATTCTGTGAAAAGCCCATTGCATTAAGCTTTGAGGACTGCCGGGAGATGGTGGATGCATGCCGGGAAAACCATGTGGTGTTCATGGCCGGTCATGTGATGAACTTTTTCAGGGGTGTGAGAAAGGCCAAGGAACTCATAGGACAGGGAGTGATCGGGGATATTCTCTACTGCCACGGGGCCCGCAATGCGTGGGAGGGAACCGGGGCATCCGAAACCTGGAAAAAGACACGATCCAAATCAGGAGGACACCTGTACCACCACATCCATGAGCTGGACTGCGTCCAGTTTCTAATGGGAGGATGTCCTGATACAGTGACCATGGCAGGCGGCAATGCCGCCCACAGGGACGACCGGTTCGGGGATGAGGACGACATGCTGTTCATAACCATGGAGTATCCGGGCAGCCGCTATGGGGTTCTGGAATATGGTTCCGCTTTCCGCTGGCAGGAGCACTATCTGCTGATACAGGGAACCAGGGGAGCCATTAAAATTGATATGTGCAACTGCGGCATGACCCTCAAGACCGGGGAAAAGGAGGAGCATTTCCTGGTGCACCGCACAAAGGAAGAGGACGATGACAGGACCCGTATTTACAGGGAGACGGAGCGGGACAACAGCAACCAGTTTGGAAGGCCGGGAAGAAAGCCCTTCCTGTGGCTC
>JAJQEA010000342.1 GCA_021201905.1 Clostridia bacterium | reverse complement strand
GCCCCAGATGGTTCTGCCGACTGCTACTCAGTAGTTTTAACAGAAGGTTCTGCCTCTGGCAAAGCGGACAGGGATGCACCGGAAGAGGAACCATTGCGGCTGGTAGACTCCTGGCCTGCCGGATATGTTTTTTCAGGGTCTGCTTCTTCCGGTAATGTTTCTTCTGGCCGCGTCTCTGGTGGAATGGTCCCTTCTGGTCTGGTGGTTCCCAGAGGCGGCGTATCATCCGGTTGCTCGGGCGGCAGGGTGACGGTGGGCGGCGTCTGTTCTCCGCGGTCCCCTCCATCCCGATCTCCTTCGATGAGATCGTAGTACACATCGTCTTCGGTTATATAAACCTTTAAAATGTTAGAGCATTCTCCATCATACTCCAGCTGGAAGTAGTAGGGAACTTTAAACAGGAAATCTTCAACATATATGACAGACATCAACTGTGTATCGTAGGCAGCAATCTGCATAAATTTTCCAGAGGTATCTTCCTGCCATTTCCCGTCGTTTCCGATGGCATAGTGACGGTGTAATTTATCCAGTTGTGGCGTTGGTTTCGCCCAGCAGGTAAAAAAAGAGATTCCATCAAATATAGGCGGTGTAAGGGAAAACACCCCGGTATCCTGAATGATTATGTCGCAGGTGAAAGAAGAAAATTCATCGCTTAAAATAATTCCTTTGGGAAGATCCGGAATCCCATGAATCCGGTAAGTGCCGGGCGTTCCAAAGATAACGCTGCTTACATCCCAGGTGAGTGGAACTTCCAGAGCTATGCCATCATCACAATACAGGTAAGTCTGGTCATTGTACTTCAGTGCTTCCTGGAGATCCCCGAAGGAGGAATCCTGGGCGAGCAGGAGCTGACTGTCTCTGACCGGATTACTGGAGCGCGCCGGCAGTTCACAGGGCGCTTCCGGATCATAGAGGAATACCGGAATTGTGACAGACGCAAGCTCCGGATCCATGGAGACGTCATCGGGGACTTCCACGGTTCCGTTTAGAGTGATAAGCCCGGTCTGCGCCATATCCAGGGCATCCAAATCATACCGAATCGGGTACAACTCCCTGGTTCTGTCGCTAAACAGGACGGCTGCGGTAGAAAACTCACGGTTTTCCAGTTTGGTTTCAAGTGGTTCCCTGGCATTCTGCCGTTCTGCCAGAATGAGTATGTCGGAATAAGGAGTTATGACCTTAACAATTTCGCGCGGTTCCGCGTTGGAACGGGTGGCAATCCTGACAGGAGCCATAGCAGGCTCCTGTATTATGTCGGAGGGCATCGAAACGGAAGCGGATGATTCGGTTTTACTGGGATTGTCCGAAGGATCCGGTGGAACCACTTGTGTTTCTGTTTGTTGTGTTTCTTCCGGTGTGGTTTCTATCGGTGTGGTTTCTATCGGTGGAGTATCTTCCAATGAAGTTTCTTCCGGTGAAGTTTCTCCTGGTGGAGTTTCTTCTGGTGGAGTTTCCTCCGGTGTGGTTTCTTCTGGCGGAGTTTCTTCTGGTGAAGTTTCTTCCGGTGCAGCTTTTTCCGGTATGTTTTCTTTTGGTGTGGTTTCCTCTGATGTAGCTTTTTTGTACGGTTTCTATCAGTGTGGCTTCTTCTGATATAGTCTCTTTCAGTGTAGCTTCTTCCAGTGCAGTTTCCTCTGGTATACTTCCCTCTAAATCAGTATCTTCCGGTACAGTCATCTTCAGTATAATTCCTTTAGCAGGCGTTTCTTCGGATAGAAATTCCTCCGGCTGAGCCGCCTCCGTTTCAGGGAGGATTTGTACATAGGTTCCGGCCTGTGCCATGGAAAGAATTTCAACAGGCCGTAATGCCAGAATCAGAGCGAGCAGGGCTAAAAAATAAAGAAGTTGTTTGCTTTTTTTTCATAGTGTATCTCCAGATTATTGCTCCTCATCCTGTATGAGTATACGTAAGCGGAACATTCCGCTCTGCACCACGTAATCAATAACCGCATCGTGTTTTTTTGTAAAAGCCAGGATACTCCTGGTATGGATTCCATACCGGTTATCTTCGTTTACCGGAACCCCATCTTCATCAAAACTGACCGCCTCCGGGCAGGTATTGGAAATTTCAAAGATGAACTTAGGCGTATCGGTGCTGTACAGTTCCAGGCGCTTCTCCTTTGACTCAGGCATCTCACCCATGGCGTCTCTTGCATTTTCTATGGCATTGGCGAACACCGCAGCCAGCTCCATTACATCGACTGGGAGAGTGGGAGGAAAATGGAGGTTCGTTTTGACGGTTATGCCATCCTCTTTTGCCTCTGTCAGGTAATAGGTTAAAATGTCATTGAGTATCAGGTTGTTGCAGTAAGGAACAGGCTCCGAAGGTTCATGTTCCATGGTCCGGCTTAAAAATTCCGCAGCCATGTCAACTTCCTTATTTTTCAGCATGGCATAGAGCGTCTGGGCCTGGTAATGGGCATTATTGCGGTACAGGGCGTCCTGCTCCGAATGAAGCAGAAGGGTATCCGCGTGTTTCTGGAGTGCCAGAACCTGGGCGGTCAAAAGCTCATTCTGCTGGCAGCTGTCCATATACTGATAGCTGCTTACAAAACTTTTAAAAACCACAGTATAGACAACCGCCATAACCAGAGCGATCACATAAATCTGGATAGTTCCCCAGGTGCTTTGGATAAAGTGGACGGGAAACAGGCCGCATACAATCAGCAGGATACAGAAACAGACCGGTATGGCTGCCAGTATCCCCCAGTTTAGGGCCAGATTGTCCGCCACCTTTCGGAACAGCTTACGGATATACCGGTATTCCAGCAGTCCGGCCGCCGCAAGTAAGAGAACACGGATGAACAAATCGCTGATACGGCCGCCGTGAAGGGCCGTATTGAGGATAGTAGCGGTAGCAGACAGGATCAGGACGATATCCAGCTGGCTGGCATAGTTAAAGACGGCCTGCATGGCGTGATCCGTTGCCATGTAATAGGTGATGGCAAGAGCCGGCACAATGATGGTGAAAATGAAGAGCCGCATGAAATTTAACCAGCCAAACAGGTTAATTAAAATCCAGGAGGAGATACCGACGTAGAAGAAATAGGCGCCATATACAGCCAGGACCTTTCTACGGGAAAATTTAAAACCAATCAAAACAAAGATAAGAAGCAGTGTCATAGCGGTCGTGAGCAACATTTTGGTAAGGTCGAACAGATAATCATAATCAAATATCATCCTGCTTCACCCCCTAGATCATGTACTCCATATAGCAGTGTTTGGCTTCCGAGTAAGCGCGTGCAATTAACAGCTCCGTTCCATTTTGAAGGATCAGGCCCTTTTTGTTGATGGTCTTAATGCAGCGCAGGCTGACAAGCATGGAGGAGGAGATCTTCACAAATCTGGAATCCTTTAAAAGGACCTGAAGTTGCTGGTCGAAGCTGGCCCGGCTGGTAACACTTTCAAGATCCGTGTCATTTGTCAAATGGTATGTAAAGACATGGTAGTTCTGCTCCACATACATGATGAGATCGGTACGGATGGATTTAATCCCGCTTTTCGTGCGTACCGTGATATAGGTGCCTTTTTCATTTGCCAGGTTCTCAATCTCCCGGCCCAGAATACGGAAGAATTTTTCTTTTTCTATGGGCTTTAATAGGTAATACTGCGCATCGACGGAGTAGGAAGCCAATGCATAATCCGGGGACACGGTTAAATAGATAATGGCCGCGCGGCTGTCGTTTTCCCGGATTACTTCTCCAACTTCAATCCCGTTTTTTCCGTTCATGAGAATATCAAGAAGGTAAATGTGGAACGTTTCTTTCTCTAAGCGCTCTAATAAGCGTTCGGAAGATTCGAACCGGGTTATGGTAACACCCGGGGTTGGATGATTCTTCATATATTCTGAAACGAGGTCCTGAATCCGGTTCAGATCCAGGGGCTCATCGTCACAGACTGCGATTTTTAACATGATTTTATACCTCCCAAACTGGTTACAAAGTCAAAAAAGATGTCAAGGGGTGTCAATTTAGTGTAAAAAGGTGTCAATTTAGTGTAAGACCACAAATTTG
>JAJQEA010000015.1 GCA_021201905.1 Clostridia bacterium | reverse complement strand
GTGGAGATGGGTTCGTGGAATGGCAGGATGGCGGGATGATTCGGAATATAGGATTGGTCTGATGCCAGGGGCCTTATAGCCAGAGGCCTTGAGGCTGGGGCTTGCAACCGCAGCCTTGCAACCGGAAATTGCGACAGGGCTTATAACTGGAGGCTTTCGGAAGTAACTTGCAGACAGGCTTATGACCGCAGCCTTGCAACTGGAACCTGCGGACGGGGCTTATGACCGGAGCCTTGGGGATGGGGCCTCGCAGCTTCATGCATCAGCCGAATCGCCCCCTATGTCTCCCCTTGAAAACAGGTACTCGTTTCACTCTATTTCCCATGTTACCCGTTCTGCTTCCGCCGTCAAAGCCTCCGTCCCCAGGTTCCAGCCCTTCCGCCATATCCTTACGGCAATCCCTCTCTCCGACAGGTACTCCTTAAGGTCCCATATTTCCAGTTCTTTATAATGAAACAAGGAGGCGGCCAGGGCAGCGTCCGCACCGCCCTTTGTCAGCGCATCATAGAAATGCTCCTTATTCCCGGCGCCTCCCGAGGCAATGACAGGCACAGATACATGGGAGGCTATGAGAGAGGTCAGTTCATTGTCATATCCGTTCTTGGTTCCGTCGCAGTCCATGCTGGTGAGCAGTATCTCACCCGCTCCCAGGCGGTCTGCCTCCATGGCCCACTCCAGGGCATCTATGCCCACATCCACGCGACCGCCGTGTTTGTAGATGTTCCAGCCTTTACCATCAGCCCTGCGCCTGGCGTCTATGGCTACCACCACACATTGGCGGCCGAACTTATCCGCCGCGTCACTGATAAGACGCGGATTGTCGATGGCTGAGGAATTAATGGATATCTTATCCGCGCCCTCCCGGAGAAGCATGCGGAAATCTTCCACGGTGCGTATGCCGCCGCCTACAGTGAATGGGATGAAAACAGTCTCCGCCACCTTGCGCACCATATCCACCACAGTACGGCGGTTGTCTGAGGATGCCGTGATATCCAGAAATACCAGCTCGTCTGCCCCTGCCTTGTCATAAGCCGCGGCTATCTCCACCGGGTCCCCTGCGTCACGCAGGTTCACAAAATTTACGCCTTTTACCACGCGTCCGTTGTTTACGTCCAGGCATGATATGATTCTTTTGGTAAACATATCGCCTCTCCTATCTCCTGTTTTAATTGGTATGGCGCTGTCCTGGTAACGTTTTTTCAGACAGCGCAGGACTTTTACAGTCCGATAAAATTCTTAAGAATGGCAAGGCCCACCTGCCCGCTTTTCTCCGGGTGGAACTGACATGCAAACACATTTCCCCGTTCAACAGAAGCGTGGATCACGGTGCTGTACTCTGTGGAAGCTGCCACAATGGACTCATCCTCTGCTTTCAAATAATAGGAATGGACAAAGTAAACATAGGCTCCGTCTTCAATCCCGCGAAACAGCTTTGCCTCCGGCCTTATTTTCAGTGAATTCCAGCCCATATGCGGAATCTTAAGTCCGGGATGCTCCGGTATCTTAAGTATCTTTCCCGGAAGAATTCCCAGACCCGCAACACCCTGGCTTTCCTCACTGCCGGCAAATAAAAGCTGCAGCCCCAGGCATATACCCAGAAACGGAGTTCCCTGGTCCACTGTCTCGCGAATCACATCCACAAGACCATACTGCTCCAGCTTTCCCATGGCATCGCCAAAGGATCCCACGCCCGGCAGAATGACCTTGTTTGCTTCCAATATCGTTTTCCTGTCCCTGGTTATGACAGGCGTTTCCCCCAGTGAAAGCAGGGCTTTTTCCACACTGCGCAGGTTTCCTGCGTCATAATCAATAATAGCAATCATACATTCAACCTCGTTCCTATGATTTAATATTTTAGCATTGTAACGTGATAAAGGCAACTTGTTTTTATCATCACTTGAATATCATTTGAATATCCCGTTAAAGTATGGTAAGTTAAAAACACAGGACAGCATATTGGGGTTGTTGCCGGAAACCCGGCTTATCTATTTGAAAAATCCTATCCACTGGATTACGATATGATAACAGCCTATAAAAACAGCGGCGAGGGCGCCATTGACGCCTAGGACTACTGCCGTGCCATGCAGGTCATAAGAGAGTCCTATTTGGCAGGATACTATACCGAGACAGAGGAACTGGACAATATGCTGGAGGTGGCAAAAATCCTGCAAAACCGCTTTGGCTCATGGGATGAAATGACCGAGAGCTATCTACGCGGTTATGAGTACTGGAAGGAATCTCCGTCAGCATACCAGTCCAGAAAAGAAGGCTATGAGAACCTGAAGGCAACCTCCTCCTGCTACCAGATTGACTGGAACACGCCCCTTAACAAGGCATGGTAGCGATAAAGTAACTCGGATAGTCTTATCATTCCTCTGCCAGGCCGCGGATAAAGGCAACGGAATCTGCCTGGATTCCCGCGGCCCGCTCTCCCATTTCCTTGGGCATCTGGTAAAACGTTTCATGTATCCTGTAAAATACAGATTTCTGATTGAAAAAGCCAATCTTTTCAAATGGCCAGCGCATGACCGTAGGTGTCTTAAACCCCTCCCCCAGCTCCAGGATAACCAGTCTGCGGTTCAGTGTCCCTGTCTGCCATTTCTTGTACGCCTCCCACCTGGGCAGGTAGCCTTCCTCTATATATGTCTCTGCCTCAACCGTGTTGCCTGTGAGGGGAGCCTTGCAGTGAGGGCAGATATCATCCGGCACCTCCCCCTCTTCCCATATATCCTTGGTACAGGCTTTGGAACACTGCCTCCAATGTATATTTCCGCAGGGAGCAACCACCCGGCTGCTGTCAAAATCCGTGTCATAGACAGCTCCATCCGTCACAGTGGTAACCACGTAATAATCCTTGTCCCTGACCAGACTCCACAGGGCCGCATAAGCTTCCCGAAGCTCCTTCTGAACCGGGTCTCCCAGACAGCACTGGCGCACATCCCTGCCGTCATCCCTTAATTTCCATTCCCCTCCGATGCCTATCAGTATCTTTTCCGCGCCGGACAGCGCCTCTAACAATTCCTTCTTCTGCTGGTCCATATCCGTTCTTCACTCCTGTCTTTCATAAGGCTGCCCACGAACCAAAGTGTCTCTCACATTCCACTTCAGGCCTGGCGCCGGCTCATGCTATCATACCACAAAACACGGCGTGCTTCAACGCTGCCTAAACCCGGTTGCATTTTCCGCGGACCTGCTATAAAATATAGAAAGCAAATACAGAAAAAGGAGCCTGTCAAACGGCAGACCGGACCCGGACTCCGGCCTGGCAGAGCAGGCGAAGAGGTGAAGCATCATCATGAAATCAGCACAAGACCTGAGAAGATTACTGGAATCCATTGACTGGAAAGGGTATCCGGCCTATAAAGATACGCGGGGTTCCTATGACTTTACGGATTATGTACTTTCCATCGACCATGTACAGGGGGACCCTTTCGCATCCCCTTCCAAATTAAGTGTATTTATTCCGATTCAGAGGGCCGCCTACCCCAGCAGCTATTTTGACGCCCCCCACAAGCAGACTGCCCTGGAGGATTATCTGGTCAGGCAGTTCTGCCAGGAAATCGCCAAGTACAATTTTAAGGCAAAGGGTTCCGGCAAAAGCGGCCTGATTGCCACCAGCCATCCAGGGCCTGAGATTCTGAGCCGGACAGCCTGCGAATGCAGCGCCAAGGGCATAACGGCACGCTTTGAGGCAGGTTTTCCGGCCAATGGCAGGACCATCAATTCCGGCGAGCTGATTAAGATCCTGTTTGACTTCCTGCCGCGGTGCGTCAAAACCGTATTCTACTATAAAAACAGGCCGGCCCAGGAGGTTAAGGCTGTGTCAGACCTGGCGGAAGACCAGCATTTCATCCGGTGTGAACTGGAATGCCTGGGACTGGTTTCCTTTGTGGCAGACGGCGCCATCCTTCCCAGGGAAAGCGGCATTTCCAGCCGGCCCATGAAAGGCAGCGTGCCCTTCCAGTCACCGGCCTCCCTCAGAATGGAATTAATCCTTCCCCATCAGGGCAGAATCCCCGGCATGGGACTTTACCGGGGCATTCCCCTGATTGTGGGCGGCGGAGATCATGGCAA
>JAJQEA010000288.1 GCA_021201905.1 Clostridia bacterium | reverse complement strand
TAGACTTTACTTTTCGTGGTGAGCGTCAGATGTGTATTAGATTAATCACCAACTCCCCGCTTATTTTTAAACCGGTCATTAAAACTTTCAAGGTTTTCCACTGGCGCCGCATCCCTGGCTCCGAAGATAAAGGATGTACCCAGGCTGACAAATACCTTTGTCTTATCCAGTCCGGGTGCAGCTATCAGTGCCGACTCCGTGTCATGCCCTGCCACGCTGACCACTGGAACGCCTGTTATGGCGGCTCCTGACGCAAATGACGGGGTTATGCTTCCATTTGCGATTCCCGGCTCTGACAGGGGACCAAACAGCGTTTCAGGTATGCCAAGCTTTCTAAAGACCTCATAATTCCACTGCTCTCCATCTTGTTCCAGAAGATACAGAACAGACGCTATGGTCCTCTCTGTCGATGCCTGGCCGGTAATCAGATATTCCAGCAGGCTGGACAAGGGCAGAAAACGCACTCCTTTCATAATGTTTGGCGAACGGTCCAGCACATCCCGGTAGAGATGAAACAGAGCCCTGGTTTTTACGGGATAGTTTCCCATCTGCTGGTACAGCTGCCAATCCGTGAAGCAGCGGTGTACCTGGTCCATGATTCCGTCGATTCTCCGGTCCCGGTAATGATATGGCTCCTGAATCAGTTTTCCCTCAGCATCCAGGATGCCGTAGCCGTTTCCATATGTATCAATTCCCAGGGAGACGAACCGACCGTTCTCTCCAAACCACCCCAGCCCGTCCCTTATGGTCTTAAGCATGTGTCCAATGTCGGCAAACTCATGGCCATCCTTTACCTTTGGAAGATTGGGTTCTGAATATGTATCTCTGATCCGCAGCTTCCTGCCGTCAAACACGGCAGATGCCATCTTGATTCCTGTGGCCCCGATGTCGGCCGCCGCATATAAGGACTCTTTCATATGCTTTCCTCCTGCGGCATCAGCCTCCAAGATACGCCCGTTTTACATCCTCATTGCTCAGCAGGTCCTCTCCTCTGCCTTCAATGACGGATTCACCGTTCTGTATAACAAAGGCATAATCGCACAGGGCCAGTGTGTCCACCGCATTTTGTTCCACGATGATGACTGTGATTCCGATGGCCGCAATCTCTTTTACAAACTTGAATATTTCCTGTACCAGCTTGGGCATCAGGTCCAGAGAAGGCTCATCCAGTATCAGCAGCTTCGGATCTGACATCAGGCCCCTGGCAATTGCCACCATCTGCTGTTCACCTCCGGAAAGGGTGCTGGCCATCTGCTTTTTTCTCTCTTCCACTCTTGGAAACAAATCATAGACCAGCTTCAGACGCTCCTGTATGGCCTTCTTGTCCTGGTTCAGATAGGCTCCCATCAGGAGATTATCCTCCACCGTCATCCCGCCAAACAGCATTCTTCCTTCAGGCACCATCGCGATCCCCTTGCTGACCAGCTTGAAAGGCGGCATACCCGTAATGTCCTCTCCCTTATAGCGTATGCTTCCGCCCATGGGCTTAATGGTTCCTGTTATGGCCCTGAGGGTGGTGGTTTTACCCGAACCGTTTGAACCCAGGATAGCCAGTATTTCGCCCTCGCGCACACTGAAGGACACATCGTGCACAACGGCCATACCGTTATAGCCAGCCTGCAGGTCAACTACTTCCAATAACCTCTCATCACTCATCCTTCTTTGCTCCTCCTCCCAGGTATGCATTGATTACTTCCTGATTCGACGTAACCTCATCCGGCGAGCCTACCACCAATACCTTTCCCGATACCAGGACCACCACCCGTCTGGATACATTCATGACCACGTCCATATTATGTTCAATGGTCAATATGGCAACTCCCATGGAGTTAATCTTCTTAATCAGGTTGACCGCGTCCTTGCGCTCAGTGGCTGTCAGTCCCGCCATAGTCTCATCCAGCAAAAGCAGCTCCGGGTCCGTGGCCATGGCCCTGGCTATCTCCAGGCGCTTCTTCTGGGGCACATTCAGCTTGCCGGCGTATACATATTTCATATCCAGCATTCCGCACAGCTCCAGAATCTGGTCCACGTGCTTCATGGCTTCCTCTATGTTATGGCGCTTGCACAGGGCGCCCACCAGAACATTTTCGTAAACCATCATATCGTTTAGGGACTGGGGTATCTGGAATGTCCTTCCGATACCCAGCTTACATATGTCGTAAGGCTTCATGCCGGTAATGTCCCTGCCCTTAAAAATGACATTTCCTTCTGTCAGTGTGTGGGCACCGCTGATGGAGTTGAACAGTGTGGTCTTGCCGGCCCCATTGGGTCCCACCACGCCCACAATCTCGCCTTCCTCCACGTCAAAGGTAACTGCCTCATTTGCCACAAGTCCCCCGAAACGCTTGGTAGCATTTTTAATCTCTAATATTTTTCCCATATTCAGCCTCCTGCCACACTGCTCTTTTTCTTATTCTTGAAGTAAGAGACAATCCGCTCATACCTTCCCTCCAATATAGAAAGGATACCTCCCGGAATAAAGAGAACAATCAGGATAACCAGTGTTCCGTAAAGAATCATGTCCAGTCCTCCGTATTGCCCCAGATACACCCTGGAGTACTCCGATATGCTGGTGAGCACGATTGCTCCCAGAACCGGCCCCAGTACAGTGCCCACACCTCCCATTACGGCTGTAAGAACAATCATCATCGAGACATTGAGCGTCATAAGCATGGACGGGTCTATGTATAAAATAAACTGTGCATATAAGCTTCCCCCAATGCTTACGATGGCCGCACTGAGCATATAAGCCCTGATTTTATAGGATGCCGCATTGATTCCAACGCTTTCAGCCGCCATCTCGTTTCCTTTTATGGTCCGCAGATAATAGAAAAATTTCGATTTATCCAGGCATTTAATCAGTACAAGAACAGCCACGGTAAAGATGAGGAATACATAGTAATAGTTCAGGGGGTTCTTAAACTGCATGAAAGCCCATTCATTCACACCTTTTGAATAGATATAAACGCCGGTGGCGCCTCCGCACCATTTCCAGTTGATGAATATGATTCTGGTACACTCTGCCAGCGCCATGGTGGATATGGCAAATACATGTCCCTTCAGCCTCAGGAGAGGTTTTCCCACTATAAACGCAATCAGCACGGAAATACCGGCTCCAATCCATATGGAAATCCAGGGGCTGATTTTGAAATACGATACCGCAAGCCCAACCGTATAAGCTCCTATGCCGTAGAACAGGCTGTGTCCGTTGGAAACCTGTCCGCAGTACCCTCCGATTACATTCCAGCCCATTCCCACAATTACCCAGACCAGAATCAGGGACAACAGGTTCCACACAAACCGGATTCTCACTACTTGTGGGAAAATGACTGCTACCAGCACTCCGATTCCCAATCCTATGAACCATCTCTTATTATCACGCAATGTTTTTTTCATATTTATTTACCTCCAAACAGCCCTTTAGGTTTGAACTGAACCAGCAGCAGGAACACCACGCAGATACCCACATACTTAAATGCCGTGTTCATGTAAACCCCTGTGAAGGAATCAGCCAGTCCCATGATAAGCCCCCCAAAGAATGCTCCCGGTATGCTACCAAAACCTCCCATTACAACGGCGATGAATCCGAACAGCTGGAAATTGGCTCCCACATTGGGATAAATGTAGTAGAAATAGGTCAGCGCGCATCCCGCGGCCCCTGCTATGGCCGCTGATAAGCCAAATGCCAGCGCGTATGTTTTTTCCGGGTTGATTCCCACTAACCCGGCGGCTGTCTTGTTCATGGAAGTTGCGCGGATGGCCTTTCCGGTACGTGTCTTGTTGAGGAACAGGAACATAAAGCCCGCCACGCAGACAGAGATGACAAAGGGTACTATTTTCTGCTTGCTCAGCACCATGAATCCCAAATCAATAGATCCGCTGATGGCCACCTCCGGTATCGTCTTAAAATCACCGCTGAACAGCAGAAGGGCCAGATTCACCAGCACCATGCTCAGAGCAAATGTAATCAGGCGCTGGGATAAGACCGGGCCCCGAAGTGCCCTGGCGATAATCAGCTTATACACAATAAAGCCAATACCAAACATGATTGCCATACAAATAGGAAGGGAAACGATTGGGTCAAGTC
>JAJQEA010000300.1 GCA_021201905.1 Clostridia bacterium | reverse complement strand
CTTAACACCTGTCTCATCTAATTGAAATCAATTGGACCTCTCATGCCTTTAATTATACTGGGCATCCGTGGCCAGGAATTCCTGAACCTGCCTGTCATACTCCGCGATTACCTTGTCCAGGCCCGCGGCCTTTAAATTCGCTATGGCTGCATCAATATTGGAATCATAGTCCAGAATCCCCAGCTTAATGGGATAGATGGACGTCACTACCTCCGCCTCCACATTGGACAGTTCGTTCATGACCGGTTCCGGATTTAATTTGAAGCCGGTAGCCGCATTTACCACCACATCATCACCGGCCAGCGGTTCCTTGTCAATCACGATACTCTTTTCGGACCTTCCCTCCTCAAACAGCCTGAGATCCACCAGGCCTATCTGCCACTCGTCATAGAGATACTTGTAGTTGCCGTCAGGCCCTTTTATGAATTCAGCTCTTCCGTCATCCAGCACATTATAGTCCCGCCCTTCAATTCCATACATGAACAGCCTGTAGTTTTCGTCGTTCTTGTACAGCCAGTCAAGGAATTTCACGGATGCCTCCGGATGCTTGCAGGAGGTGGGGATGGCATTTCCGTTCCAGTTGGTCATGTATTTATATCTTCCCCGCTCAGGCATGATGATAAAATCATTAATCTGTGTGCCCATGGACTGGCGGACCTGGATTTCGTTGGACCTGTATGTGAATGTACTCAATCCGAAAATCCATCTTCCGCTGTTGCCCTCTCCTGTTGTATACTCATGGTCCAGCGTCAGGATATCCGGGTGAATCAGCCCCTTGGTATACAGTTCCCGGTAGATTTCACAATCCTTTTTAAAGTCCGGGTGCTCATACCAGGAACACACGGAGCCGTCCAAATCCACCCTTGCAATACCGGATATGGTCTCATCAATGGTGAAATACGGCACACCGTAGGTTCTGTGAAGCCATCTGGGCGTGGAGTAATTCCACGGATCCCACATGTAGTATCTCTGCCCGGTCTCATCCATCATCACCTTCTGGATTTTTTCGGCTGTCTCTATTACACCTTCAATGGTTGTGGGCGGCTTGCAGCCTGCCTTTTCCATCCATTCCTCCTGGTAATAAATCTTTCCGTAATCTTTTCCATAATCATGGGTATTACCGCAGGGCACTGCGTAGATTTCCCCTCCCAGGGTGAAATCAGGCCACCAGTATTCCAGTTTTTCTTTCAAATCCGGGTATTTGTCCACATACTCGGTGATAGGAACGATTGCTCCCTGAGCCTTATATGCGGCGATTCCCTTCTTATCTTCCATGACATGCATCAAATCGAACTCCTCGCCGGTGGAAAGCATCAGGTTGATTTTCTGATCCCAGGCATCCCACGGAATTCTTATGAGTTCAATCCGCAGGTTCATCCCGTCCTCTAACAGTTTCTGGTTCACCTGCTCCAGAACATAATCCTGGTCCGCAAAATCATTTCCCGGAGCCGCGTAACGGACGGTCTGTATCTCGTCCCCGCCTCCGGCTTTCCCCATACTGCCGGTGCTGCTCTCTCCGGCTCCTGACTGTCCTGCACAGCCTGTCCCCATGGCTGCCAGCAGTCCGCACGTTGCAACTAATATACCATATTTTCTTAATCTTTTATACATTAAAACAGCTTCCCCCTTCTTTCATAATCAGCCCTTCACTGCTCCCATAATAATACCTTTCACAAAATACTTCTGCAAAAACGGATACAGAAAGATAATCGGACCAATGGTCATCACGGCTGTGGCCATTTTCATTCCTTCTGTAGGTACAATACTTCCCCCGGCGCTGGCCCCGCCAACGGACGCAATCATACGGATATCCGATTCAACCTTAATGAGAAGCATCTGCAGCGGATACAATTTAGAGTTGTCCACCAGCATGATTGCGTTGAACCAGCTGTTCCAGTAGGCAATGCCGTAGAACAGCACTATGGTTGCCAGAACTGGCTTGCATAAAGGCATACATATCTGGAATAGTATCCTCACCTCCCCTGCCCCGTCTATCCTTGCGCATTCCATCAGGGATACGGGAAGTGATTTTATATAGTTTCTTACCAAAAACATATTAAACGGTGTAAATATCATGGACGGTATCAGAAGTGCCCACAGATTATTGTAAAGTCCCAGCTTCTTGGAAATCAGATACCAGGGCACCAGTCCTGCATTGAAGATAGATGTAATGAAAAAATACAGTGCCAGGCCGTTGCGGTACTTCACCTTCTGGTTGGCCAGCGGATAAGCAGCCAGAAACGTAATCAGAACCGCAATAGTGGTTCCCACGATGACGGTAAAAAATGTGATTCCATAGCTTCTGAAAATAGGTGAACCTTCATATATAAGACGCTTATAGGGTTCAATGGAAAAAGCTTCGGGGATAAATGAATATCCGTTTTTCGTAAGCGCCTTTTCCTCTGTAATGGATACAACGAATACCAGCACCATAGGCAGCAAGCAGCACAGCGCAAACGCAGCAACAATAAGATACAGTATCATCTGTGTCGGATTTATCTTTTTTTTCATGATGTACTCAGCCTCCTTTGCCGGTTAAAACAGGGCCCCGTCCGGATACTTCTTCCTGACAATCCAGTTGCTGGTAAACACCAGGATGAATCCCACCAGGGACTGGTATAATCCAACCGCCATTGACATGGACGGATTGCCCGTGGTACGCAGCAGGCGGAACGCATATGTGTCGATTACGTCCACAGCCGGATAGAGATGGCCCGCGTCCTTAATCAGGGCATAAACCATTCCGAAATCCCCGTAAAACATCTTGCCAATTTCCATTAAAAGCAATATACACACGGTAGGCATCAGCAGTGGAATTGTTATCCTCCATATGGACTGCCATCTGTTTGCCCCGTCTATGGCCGCTGCCTCATAGAGGTTTTTATCAATGCCCGCTATCACCGACAGATATATGATGGAGCTGTACCCGGCTGTCTTCCAGATTCGCGCCGATACAATAATCGTTCTCCAGTACTTTGGGTCAGAATAGAACTGAATCTTCTCCATATTCAGTGATGCCCGTACGGAGTTAACCCACCCGTAATCCGTGGAAAGCAGCGCAAATATGATGTAGCTGACCACAACCCACGAAATGAAATACGGGAATAACAGTGTGGACTGGGCGACCTTCAGAAAGTATTTATTCTTCAGCTCATTAATCAGCAGTGAAAGCGCAATGGTAATGATTGTGCCGAACACGATATAATACAGATTCAGGAGAATGGTATTTCTGGTCACCTCCCAGACCCGTGTGCTGCCAAAGAAAAACTTCAGATTTTCAAACCCCACCCAATCGCTAAAAATACCTTTCTTATAATTAAAGTTTTCAAAGGCGATAATCATATATGGCAATGTGGCATAGCCGTATATAAAAGTATAAATTCCTGCAGGTAGTACGAATAAATAATTCCATCTGTTCTTTTTGAGTTCTTTAAATATTTCCTTCAATTTTCAGCACTACACCCCCCTGGTTTGTTGTATTTTTCCAACAGCTGTTATGGTAATAATCGCAAATTATAGTCAAAATGTAAACTATAGTTTTCCGATATTTCTTTATTTTTTAGATATTTTCACCATGGTTCCTTATATTCTTATGATTATCTAATCCTTATACCCCTGAATTACTGCAAAAATCTGTTCTTCTGCCATTTTCCCTTTTCATAGCGCATGGCACCTGCAAATCCGGTGACCAGCCAGGTAATTCCGGTGGCATACCAGGGGCTCCACATTCCAACCGCGGGAACTGTGACCAGAATCCAGCCCAGGCAGACCCTTCCTGCCAGTTCGATGCAGCCGTTTATCAGGGAATACGCGATGTCGCCCACCCCATTCAGGGCACCCCTGCTTATATGTATCATCCCCAGAGGAAAATAAAATAGAGCGGTCAGGCAGACTGCTTTTTTCCCAGCTCAATGACTGTGACATCGTCCACAAACATCCGTACCAGGAATTCCCTTCCAACAAAAACCGCCAGCAGGATTGCGGCGCTCCACCCCAGGGCCAGCATGACGCATTTCCGGTAGGCCTGGTGAATCCGGGCAATGTTTCCCGCACCCATATTCTGGCCGGTAAATGCCGCCATGGCCATTCCAAGGCACAC
>JAJQEA010000214.1 GCA_021201905.1 Clostridia bacterium | reverse complement strand
TAGCAAAGAAAAAAGCCCGAATTTATGCGGGCTGTGGCGTTTCGCAAACGCCTAATTCATAGTTGAGAAAGGGAGGTAATACCAATGGTAGATTTAACCAAGGACAATTTTGAAGAAGAAGTATTGAAGGCTGAAGGCACAGTACTTGTTGACTTCTACGGTGACGGGTGTGTACCATGCCAGGCTCTTATGCCACATATCCATGCTATGGAGGGTGATTACGGCGATAAGATCAAGTTCACCTCTTTAAACACCACCAAGGCACGCCGTCTGGCAATCGGACAGAAGATTCTTGGTCTTCCTGTTATCGCTATCTACAAGGGCGGCGAGAAGGTTGCTGAGTGCGTTAAGGACGATGCAACGGTTGAGAACATCAAGGCTATGATTGAGGCTAACTTATAATTTGTCCTCAGATAACCGCATTATTTTACTAGCAACCGTCAATACTGACGTTTGTCTATATTATGGCGCCGGGCCAATACCCGGCAGCCAGATGAAATACCAAAAATAAAATAAGGAGGAAAACGGATATGGCAATTTTGAAAGACAAAAAAGTCATCATCATCGGAGACCGTGACGGTATTCCGGGACCAGCCATAGAAGAATGCGTAAAGACCGCAGGCACTGAAGTTGTATACTCTTCAACTGAGTGCTTCGTCTGAACGGCCGCTGGTGCTATGGATCTGGAAAATCAGAAGAGAGTTAAAGATTTCGCTGAGCAGTACGGCGCTGAGAACATTGTAGTTGTTCTCGGAGCAGCAGAGGGTGAGGCAACTGGTTTAGCTGCAGAAACCGTTACAGCAGGCGATCCTACTTTTGCAGGTCCTCTAGCAGGAGTCCAGTTGGGACTAAGTGTATTCCATGTTTGTGAGAACGAGATCAAAGATGAGGTTGACAGCAGCGTTTATGACGATCAGATCAGCATGATGGAGATGGTTATGGACGTTGATGACATCGCTAAGGAGATGTCTTCCATCAGAGAGCAGTATTGCAAATATTTATAATTAAAATGTAATTCCCCTGGAGGCTCTTCATGGGGTCTCCGGGGGTTTTGTGCAATAAAAGGGGTTTTTATTGCGCAACTATGCTAGTACTGCATTGCGCAAGTTCCAGTATGATACATAGCTGTACTTTGCAGCGGCCGCGCAAAGCCGGCCGCGGACTGAGACTTGCGCAACGCAGTACTAGATGTCATAAATTATGGTGAGGTGAAGGAATGAACGGTTATGCAGTTTTAAAGGGTGCCAGCTATACATTGGCGGTTACACCTGATATGGTTATTCACAATGGTACAACACAGACAACAGAGATGATTGTTAATCCTGAGTCAGAATATTTGAAGGAACTTCCAAGCCACTTGAGAAGTTTTGAGGATGCTGTTAACTATATGCCGAACCAGGTATATATTGGCAATGAAAAGCCACAGAAAATGGCAGAAGTTGGATTCCCATGGTATGACAAATTAATGGACGGAGCCAGCAAGGACGGCAAGTACGGCGAGATCATGCCTGAGGATGAGTTCTACGGCCTGATTCAGATCTGCGACGTATTTGATCTGGTTAAACTGGAAAAAGGATTTGCAGCTGACGTTAAGGCAAAGCTGGATGCACATCACATGTTCACAGACGAGCATGTAGCAATCCTTGATAAGAACAGCGAGACAACACAGGAAGAAATCGCTGCTCTGGTAAATGACGAGCACGCAGAGCCGCTGTACTTCAACAATGTACTGGTTGGCGCTGTTAAGAGAGCTCATGACGTGGATGTTAACTTATCCGCACACGTTATGTTAGAGAACCTGGTAACAAAGGCTTCTAACGTATTATCCTTACTTAACTTGGTAAAAAAAGCAGGAGTTAATCCCGCTGACATAGATTATGTTGTTGACTGCTGCGAGGAAGCATGCGGCGATATGAACCAGAGAGGCGGCGGCAACTTTGCAAAGGCAGCTGCTGAGGTTGCCGGATTTGTAAATGCAACCGGATCTGACGTAAGAGGCTTCTGTGCCGGACCAGCTCATGCAATGCTTCATGCGGCTGCCCTGGTAAAAGCAGGAACATTCAAGAACGTTGTAGTTACAGCAGGCGGCTGTACCACTAAATTAGGTATGAACGGCAAGGACCATGTGAAGAAGGGACTTCCGATTCTGGAAGACGCTATCGCAGGATTCTCCGTATTGGTAAGCGCTGACGACGGTGTAAGCCCACAGATCAGAACTGATATCGTGGGACGCCATACAGTTGGAACAGGATCCGCTCCTCAGAACGTTATCTCCTCCCTGGTAACCAATCCTCTGGATGAGGCTGGTTTAAAGATTGTGGATATCGACAAGTACTCTCCTGAGATGCAGAATCCTGATATCACAAAGCCGGCAGGCGCAGGCGATGTTCCTGAGGCTAACTACAAGATGATTGCCGCCCTTGGCGTTAAGAGGGGCGAATTACAGCGCAATGAGATTGCTGATTTCGTTAAGGAGCATGGTATGACCGGCTGGGCTCCAACCCAGGGACATATTCCTTCAGGCGTTCCTTACCTTGGACTTCTGAGAGACGAAATCCTGGCAGGAGAGACAAAGCGCGCAATGATTATCGGTAAGGGAAGCTTATTCCTTGGAAGAATGACAAATCTGTTCGACGGCGTATCCTTCGTGGTTCAGGCCAACGATGGTTCTGCTTCAGAGGAGAGCGGCGGCGTAGATGAGAGCAAGGTAAAGGCTATGATTGGCCAGGCCATGAGAGCATTTGCTGAGGGTCTGATGGGCGAAGAGGAATAATTTTCACCGAGAGAAAGGAAATAAGTTATGTCTGATAAGAAAATAAAAGCTATGATTGCTAATACTTTTCTTGAGGTGGCCGATGCTCTTGAAACAGGACAATATGGCAAAAAGCCGGTTATCGGCTTCGCCTCAGAGGGCAGCGAACATGGCCAGGATAATATAGAAGAAGCCATGAAGATTGCCGAGATGAAAGGACTTAAGGCTGTCCTTATCGAGGGGGAAGACCTTCATAAGAAAATGGAAGAAATGCTGGATTCCGGCGAGATTGACGGCGCCGTTACCATGCACTACCCATTCCCCATCGGTGTGTCCACAGTGGGAAAGGTAATCACCCCAGGCAAGGGAAAACCTATGTATATTGCCACCACCACAGGTACGTCCGATACAGACCGTATCAGCGGCATGGTTAAGAATGCAATCTATGGAATCATTGCGGCAAAGGCTGACGGCGTGGAGAACCCAACCGTGGGCATTGCCAACATTGACGGCGCGCGCCAGACAGAGAAGGCTCTTCTCAAGCTGGCTGAGAACGGCTATGATATTAACTTCGCAGAGTCCGTAAGGGCTGACGGCGGTATTGTTATGAGAGGAAATGACCTGTTGGGAGGAACTCCTGACATCATGGTTATGGATTCCCTGACAGGAAACCTGATGATGAAGGTGTTCTCATCCTACACCACAGGCGGTAATTATGAGTCCTTAGGATTTGGTTACGGTCCCGGCGTAGGCGAGGGATATGACCGTCTTATCATGATTGTGTCACGTGCTTCCGGCGCACCTGTGATTGCAGGAGCCATGGCGTTTGCCACCAACCTTATACGCCACGGCTGGAAGAAGGTTGCGGATGAAGAATTTGAGAAGGCAAACAAGGCCGGACTTAAGGATATCATCAACGAGCTGAAATCCGCAGGCAAGAAGGACGCAGGCGCGGCTTCCGAGGAAGTGAAGATGCCTCCCAAGGAAGTGGTTACTTCACAGATTCCGGGTATCGAGGTAATGGACCTGGAGGACGCTGTTAAGGCGCTGTGGAAAGCCGGTATCTATGCTGAGAGCGGCATGGGATGCACAGGCCCAATTGTACTGATGTCTGACGCCAACAAGGATAAGGCACATGAGATTCTGAAGGCAGCAGGATACGTCAGCTAAATATATGCAGGTAAGGCCGTAAGGGCCTGATACCATAAATAAAGCCATTCATTCATAAGTTTTACATTTCCGTACCCGCGAAACAACGCTTTCGCGGGGCGGAATCTCAGAAGGTACTTAAGTTCTCGCGATAACTTTTTAGGAAGTTATGGATTGACATACAACTGAATACATGATAGTATATTAAAGTTAAATGCTATCCAAAAGATATGGAGG
>JAJQEA010000365.1 GCA_021201905.1 Clostridia bacterium | reverse complement strand
CATGATTGATTTGTGCCACAACCTTTGTGCCGTTTCTATGTATTATCTCTGTTACTTTTGACAGTCCGGCGATGTCGCTGGCACTTGCCATTGATATCTGCCCTTTTCCCGCCTTTCCCTCGGGGCTGATAAAGCTGTGCTCTGTGATGATCAGTCCAATATATCCGCCCCGGGATTTTTCGTCGTAATATTGGCAGAGTTGTTCCGTCACTTTCCCGTCATTCCCGGCTTTGGCTGTGGCCATCGGCGGCATGACGAGCCTGTTGCGAAGTTCCAGATTTCTAACCATAATGGAGCTGTTAAGGATGTTCATTTGTATTCTTCCCTGACCGTTAAACGGTTTTTGTATTGATCTGTTATAATGATAGCATGATACGCCTGGATTTGTAAGAGCGCTTTTCCCCTCCACTCTATCATAGTGAAAGCCAAAAAATGAGCCTTCAAAGGGATTTATCCCTCCAGAAGACTCATGTGCTCTTTATCCAGGACCAGAAGACATCCACCCAGGCCGAACCCGCTTTCCGCCAATAATCCTTCTCTTATTTTCACCGCTCTGCGTATGGTATTCATCTTTCTGACATCCAGAGCGTACTGTGCATTCTTAAGAATATATGAAACATCAAAGGACGCGGAGATCACAACTTCTGATATATCGAATAAATTCGCCACATTCACGATTCCGATGCCCAGATATCTGCCACAGGTCTCAAAAACCTGGAGGGCCGCTCTGTCGCCACTCTCTGCCAAAGGTACCAAATCTCCGGCCTGCTTTATCTCTTTCCCTGTAAGCTCGCCATATATCCGCATCATTGCCTTCTTGCTTGTATAGAGCCCCAGACATCCGCGGCTTCCGCATTTGCATTCCAGTCCATTTTTATCAACTGTCATATGGCCGATACGGCCTGAATTTCCCATCTCCCCCTGCATAAGGCTGCCATCTGTCCAGATGGCCATGCCAATCCCTGAACGGATCACGATATAGAGCATATTCTGTACAGCCTCAAGATGGGCCGCTTTCCGCTCGGCCCAGGAAAGAAGATTTACGTCATTGCATATGTAGACGGGCTTACCCACATGTTTCTGTATGATGTCTCCAATAGGTACATTCTCCCATCCCTCAATCCGTTCAAACAGCACAGAATGATTATTTTTATAATCAATTACTCCCGGAATCCCCATTCCAACCCCTAAAAGACGGCTTTTGTCAATACCTGAATCCTGTATCAAGTCATCCATCTGCTGTTTCAGCAGCCGTATCATTTGGTCTTTATCTGAGTCCCTGGGATATACGCGGACAGAAAAGCAGATATTCTCGCATTCCAGATTACTGATAGCCATACGCACTTTTGGAAACTCCAGGTCTACTCCCATAGCGTAGGCCGCACCTGCATTGGCATGGTAAAGCACAGGACTTCTTCCTCCGTTGGATGTTCCATACCCGCTTTTAATCACCAGGTTGTCCGCTGTCATTTCCTGTACCAGGCTGGTTACCGTCGGACGGCTGAGATGGGTCATATATGCTATATCCGTCATGGTGACTGCCTTGTGGGACCAGATACATTCGTATACTATCTGCCTGTTGGCTTTCTTCACATCACTCAGATTATTCCCCTTCATATTCCCCCTCCTGTGCCGGTCCAATGCTTTCTGCATTTTTCCATATTACCATAATCATTATATCTTGCCCCCGCTTACAGTGTCAATAGATAAAAGGCAGCCGTTCCTTCTGGACAAAACGGCTGCCCTGTATCATAATCAGAAGTTTTCCAGCTTCTGTTGGATTACCTGTCTCCTCTTCTCCTCAGCCTCATGCAGTTGATTTTTTTGCGTTTGAATCCATGTCCGGTTTGCCGCAATATCTTTCTTTACCCTGTCAAGCATGGATTCCATGGCATTAACGCCGGTTCCTCCTCTAACCTCTCTGCACCTTACAAAATGCCAGGGATTGATGCACTGGGATATAGGCGTAAAATCATAGGCAAAAGACTCTCCAAAAAACTCTTTATAGGCAGAAGAAAAGAATTCCTCAGATATATTTTTTAAATTATAATCCATCTTTCCCGCCTTCTTAACAAGAAAAGAAACAAAGGAATGAGCCTTTCTAAATGGTATCTTATAAGAACGGTACATCTGGTCGGCAATATCAGTCACCACCGAGAAGCTTTCATAGGCTCTGCTCTCCAGCAATTCTTTGTTTACCTCCAGCGTGCTGATAACCGCACTGAATAATTGTACATTTTTTCGGAATAGCTCCAGACATTCAAATACGCTGTCCTCAATGTCCTCATAATCAGAGATATCTCCATATGGACTTTTCAGGAAACCTGTCAGAACCGCATCCGCTGTTCCCTTGAGTACAGACAGAGAAGAACGCAGATGTTCCAATGCAATGGGATTTCTTTTCTGAGGCATAATGGAGCTTATGGAAATATAACCGTCCGCCACATGAATCATATTCATTTCCTGGGTTGCCCAGAGGACCAAATCCGTAACAATCCTGCCCATATCCAAAGCACATAGTCCCAAGACACTGGCTGTCTGCGTCAGATAATCGCTGTTTCCGATGGCATCATACGCATTCTCAATCATGCCCGAAAAACCGGCCAGCTCCGCCACCCGCTCTCTGGAAACAGGAAAACCTGTAGTCGTCACTGCCGCCGTGCCCATGGGTGACTGATTCACTGCATCATAAGCCCTGCACAGACGCCTGAAATCACGTTCCAGCATATCCGCAGCTCCAAGAAAATAATGTCCCAATAATCCCGGCTGTGCATGTTGCGTATGGGTGTGAATCACATATAGGGTATCTTTATGCTCCTCTGCAAACAGTACAATGGCATTTTTCAGATAGAGGAACTGTTCCATAGCCTGCAAAAGGCCATCCCGCACTGCCATGTGGGACCATGCCACGCACATGTCATTGCGGCTCCTGGCCAGATGCAAATTACCCGCAATGCCGTCTGTTGCCTCTATCAGCTTGCTTTCCATGTAAAAGTACAAGTCTTCATACCGCCCGTCATACACCGTATTTTTATAAAACTCCTGATCCAGCTCCCGCAGAGCCTTCAGAATAACGTTTCCGCTGTTTTCGTCCACAATTCCCTGTTCCATCAGCATAATCAGATGGGCTTCATTTATTGCCTGAATATAGGGAAGCATCCTGTTTTTGGCTCTCTCATAACCGGGTTCCAGCTCCATGGTAACCAATGCCTTCCCTGGGTATTTTACTCCTTCCTGTTCCAGCATCTGATTTCTTAAATCCTTATATGTCTCTGGCAGCTTCATGCCTCTTATCTCCTCCTCTTTCCTCTTTTCAAACGATACCTACTGATCTGCCACGGCTCCGTCCTCCCTCAGTTTTGTCACATATAAACGCGGCTTATACGGATATTCATTCAAGGCTGATTGGTTCAGCTCTATTCCGATCCCGGGGCCCTCCGGCACATTCAGATAGCCGTCCTTCAGAGTAAGGGTGGATGTTACAATCTTATTCTTAGGCGCACAGTCCTCACCCAGCGGATATTCCTGAATCGCAAAGTTTGGTATGGATGCAGCCAATTGAATACAGGCTGCTGTGCTGACCGGGCTCAGAGGATTATGAGGCACCACCATCACGCCATGGGCTTCCGCCAGGGCCGCAATCTTTTTAGCCTGTGTAATTCCTCCGCAAAGGCATACATCCGGACGTATGTACTGGCATGCATTACGCGAAAGAAGCATTCCAAATTCCTCTAACGTGTGGAGCCGTTCCCCTGTAGCGATGGGAATATGTATTCCATCAGCCACCTTTTCCATATCATCAAAATTGTCCGGCCTCACCGGATCCTCAAAAAACATGGGTCTGGCCTTTTCTATTTCCCTTCCCAAAGCAATTGCTTCCGTCACATTTAACTGTCTGTGTAGTTCAATACAGAGGTCTACCTCATTTCCAACAGCCTCCCTGTATTGGTAGACGCGTTCAGACGCATTGCTTATTTTTGCGGCAAAGCTCTCAAGAGGCATGATTTCTCTGCGGTCGGAATCCACAAAGGGCGTCAGATGCCCCACTGCTGTAAATCCGCGGGCCCTGGCATCCTGGCATCCCCGGATTAATTCTGCGCCGGTGGAGCCAAACACATGATAATAGACCCTGGCTGTATGCCGTGGGGGCGGGGGGGGGGGGGGGGGGGGGGGGGGGGGGGGGGGGGGGGGGGGGGGG